>JAGPVI010000359.1 GCA_018067115.1 Bizionia sp.
TCTAACAATTAAACCAGCGGTATGTAGCACAAATAGCCCTACAATAATCCATTTAAAAACGAGTACCGTTATATTAATCGCCTTACTTTTCGTTTTAAAAATTTGAATAATTAAAATAACAAACAATAAGGTTCCCGCGTACATGTACCAACTAAACAACTGTTTAAAGATATCGTACTTATTGTACATTATTTCGGCATGGACTTTATCGTCATCAAGCATTACTGCTCCCCCAATATTATGTTGTGTTTTATTAAAAGTTTCTAAAAACTTATCGGCTGCCTTAAAGTCGCCTTTTTTCTTCGCTTCATTAACTGTATATAAATACCAGTTAAATCCAGAATCTATAAAACTCGCATACGTAGAATCGGCAATTTTCTCTCTATACCCTTCCGTTCTGAATTCCATAGGCGAAATCCATTTGTTATTTGCATCGTCTGGAATCGGGAATATTTTTAACGAACGCCCTTCAATCGCATTCGATAATAGATTTACCTTTTGATTCGTTTCTAAAAATTCTTTTTGGTATCCTGTTTTTACTTGCGTGTTTGAAGCTTCTTCTAAATACGGGTTTAATTTGTATTGAAAATCATCTGTAAAAAAGTCTAATAACGTTACATATTTCTGATCTTTTGGTACCCCAATTATTTTTCGGATTGAATCGTCTTTATTAGTCTTTAAGTAAATGATTGGCACATTGTACCAAATCATTGGACTTTCTTGAATTGATAAAAAGACTTGATTGGCATTAAAACCTTCGTAGGTATCGCTTTTACTAATTTTTCTAAGCAACTCTGAAGCATAGGTATTAAGCGGCATCATTCTACCTCCTAAATCTTGAATAACCATATGCCCAAATAAATCGGCGTGTTCTTTAGGAACCATATTAGCGCGTAATACAGAATCTATTTGTGTTTTAGTAGCCTTAACTTTTACGTGAGCCTCTTGCGAGGTGTGTTCTCCTTCTACCACCTGCTCACTGCCAAGAGCCTGTTGTTCTTCGGTGGCATGTTGCTCATGATCATGACCTGTATGGTCGTGACCATCTTGCGCAAATCCGGAAAGCGATGCTAGTAATAGTAAGACGGTTAAGCTTTTTACTTTTTTCTTTTTAATCTTACTTAAACGACTTTCTAAGTCCTTAAAGCGTGTGTTTTTATCAAATAAAATAGCCATTAAACCAAAATATAATAAGAAATACCCTAGATAGGTAAACCAAGTTCCCCAGTAATCGTGATTAACAGATAAGATTGTTCCTTTTTCGTCTGGATCGAATTGTGCTTGGAAGAAACGATAACCACGGTGATCTAAAATATTATTCATAAAAATTTTATAATCGAAATCGCCTTCTTGCTCATCGATAACAGTCACTTGACTTGCAAAAGAAGAGTAACTATTCTCGGTACCAGGGTAACGCTCGGCAATAAAATCATTTAACTTTATACTAAATGGTAACTCTATAATTTTAGCTCCATATTTAATATCGATGTCTAAACCGCCAACCTCTACATTAGTATAACCATTATTTGTACCACGACCTCCTAGAAGATTTACTTTCTTGGTTTCGCCATTAGAAGACACCTTTAAAACAACACCGTTTTCTGATGGTGATTTTAATAATTTAGAACGTTCTGCAATATCAAAAACACCTTTTGTAACAGGGTTTGGGAACACGAATTGCATATCGCCAATAATATAACGCGAGCGCAACATTAATGGTTGTATACTATCTTTTACAAGCTTCCCTTCGCTCATCGTTGCCATTTGAAGATATTCACCTTCAAACGGAGAGTCGATACTGATTTCACCATCCTTATAAGTTAAATTAACAGCACCTTCTGTAGGTTTATTTAAAGCAATTAAGAGATTATGAACATTCTCGATAGTCCCTACCTTAATAAAGTGATTATGCGGATCGCCGTTTCCAGCTTCTACTAGCTTTAAATATTCATCGCCAGATTCGTCTGGAACAATATCTAATTCGGCACCACCAACATACTTTTCTAAAGACATTGTAACTTCTTGTCCGTCGTATTTAGTTTCAAGTTCAAAATCATTATCTAAACGCGGCGAGAAATCTACAGCTTTTTCAAAACGCAAACGCTGTGCTACCCCATTAATTTCGTACTCTCCATTTATAAAGCCCGAAATATATGTTTTTTGAGACAGCATCGTGTTTTCGGTAGCTCCTTCTCTAATAGGCATCATACCTTCGTAACCAATATACCGTGTTATAAAAGCACCGATAAATATTAAAATGAAGGATAAATGCAACGTAAGTGTCGCCCATTTTTTCCATCGGAATAAGCGATACTTAAACATATTACCAATAAAATTGATAGTAAAAAACACCATAATACCTTCAAACCACCAGGTGTTATATATTAAAGTTCTTGAATACGGAGTTGGAGAAGTGTCTTGCCCGGCGTCTAAAAAAGTTCCAATACCCATTGCGAGGGCAAAAACTATAAACAAAATAGCAGTAAGACGAGTAGAAAACAGAATTTTTGCGAATTTATTTTGCATAATAATAAGCCTTTATTTAGCTCGTGCAAAGATACTCCTTTTTGTTTGTATTTTTTGGTTTCCTAAAGAGTAAACTTATGTTAAATTTTCTTAATGATGCTGTCGTGCTTCAAATATATTTAAATATAAAAAGGATGCCATTTTTCGGGCGCGACGCTTGGCCATTGCAGCAATATCCCCATCAAAATATTCATCTATTGTTTCCACCCACAAGTTAAGCCAAAGACCAAAATGCAATTCACTTATACTATTATCATTTTCTTTATCGACCTTTATATGTGCTTCAATAGGATTTCCTTTATATTTAGTTCCTAAAGTTTTATTAAACAAGAGACTCGTTTCCCAAAACGTCGTTAAATGCTCTATGTGTTTTGGCCAATCTTTAATAACACGATTAAAAAAAGGTCCTAAAGTGGGTTCTACTCTTACCTTATCGTAAAAAGAATCGACTAATAAAAATACATCCTCTCGGGTTTCTATCTCTTTTTTTGGTGATGTCATTGTATTAAATTTATAGATTTACAATAATTAATAAAACATTTATAAGAAGTGATAAAAGTAAGGTATTAAAAATGAGTTTCAAATGCATTTGCGCTAAAATAGCGGCATTATAAAGCATTGTAATCATAACACATATTGTTAATTGTATAAACGGGAAATACTCTGGAGTACTCGATTTTAAAATTAGCATTGCGGCAATCGAGCCAATACAACTTTGTAAAATTATACTTAGTGGCAAATACGCCATATACAAATTTTTAAAATCGGCAAGTAAGTTATTATATAGTTTCATAATTAGTAATGTTTAAAATTATACAGCAAAGTTCTATAACATATCTTTGTTATTTTATGACTCAAATCATAAGTCTATGATCGCTACAACACTTTTAGAGCAGCATAATGCGAAACTTAAATTTTTCGCTAAAAACACAGTATTGTTTAATGAAAAAGAAAAACCTCTCTATTATTACCAGATTCTAACAGGAACAATAAAAATGTTTAACCTTACGGAAGATGGAAAAGAATTTGTGCAAGGCTTCTTTGAGGACAACAATTCTTTTGCAGAACCGCCATTATTTGGAGATTTTAAGTATCCTGCTTCGGCTGAAGCTACATCAGACAGTTACATTTATATGCTTCCAAAAGACACTTTTTTAAATTTATTAAAAGTCCATCCAGAAGAGCATTTAAAACTAACGACCCTTATTTGCAGACGTATGATCTATAAGGCCAAAATAATGAAAGAGGTTTCTATCTATCCGCCAGAACACCGCATTTTAACGCTGTTAAATCATTTTAAAACTGCCGACAACATAAAAAACACACCCTACGAAGTAAAGCTTACACGGCAACAAATTTCGGAATTAACAGGGCTGCGTGTAGAAACTGTAATTAGAGCGATTAAAAAATTAGAAAAGTCTGACAAATTAACCATAATAGACCGGAAAGTTTACCTGTAATTTAGTTACTTTTGCCGTATGATTAAAGTAGTAATTCTTGGTGCTGGTAATGTAGCCACTCACCTATTTAAGGCCTTTTATGCTTCAGAAGATGTCACTGTTGTACAATGGTATAACAGACATTTAAAAGCTATAGATTTACATAAAAATAAAGTTGATGTTACCGATAACCTTTTAGAGTTAAAAGAAGCCGATGTTTACATTATGGCGGTTAGTGATGATGCTATTGAGTCTTTATCAGAACAGTTACCGTTTTCTCAGCGATTGGTAGTGCATACTTCGGGAAGCACTAGTTTGTACGCTATAGAGCAAAAGCATTATCGCGGTGTTTTCTATCCGCTGCAAACATTCTCTAAAAATACAGAGGTCGATTTTGGTAACGTACCTATTTGTGTGGAAGCATTAAAAAAAGAGGATTTAAAAACGCTAAAAAAATTAGCGAAAGCTATTGGGTCCGACACTCATAAAGTAAACACAAATCAACGTCAAGCGCTTCATTTAGCAGCCGTTTTTGTAAATAATTTCAGCAATCAACTCTATAGAATTGCCCACGAACTCACAGAGTCTCAAGGTGTAGAGTTCGATATTTTAAAACCTTTAATTAAAGAGACCGCAGCAAAAATTGAAACAATTTCGCCTTTTATGGCACAGACGGGACCTGCAAAGCGTAACGATAAAAAAACGATTAAAAGACATTTAAAACAATTGAAAAAAGAGGAGCATAAAGCTATTTACACCCTTTTAACAGAATCTATAAAAAACACGCATGGAAACAACTAAAAGCTATAAAGAATACTTAAAACACATTACAACATTTATTTTTGATGTTGATGGTGTACTTACCGATGGTAACATTACAATTACCTCAACGGGCGAAATGTTGCGCACAATGAATGTAAAAGACGGCTACGCTTTAAAACAAGCGTTAGTTAAAGGGTTTAACGTATGTGTTATTTCTGGAGGCACTAACGAAGGCGTACGTTTACGATTAAATCACTTAGGTATTACCGATGTGTTTTTAGGCGCGCATTTAAAAATAGAACCGTTTAACACCTATATTTCAGAAAAGAATATCAATATTGAAAACGTATTATATATGGGTGACGATATTCCAGATGTTCCTATTATGGAAATTGTTGGCCTATCTACTTGTCCGCAAGATGCCGTGCTAGAAGTGAAAGTGGTTTCTAAATATATTTCGCATAAAAATGGAGGAAAAGGATGTGTTCGCGATGTAATAGAACAAGTTTTAAAAGTTCAAGATAAGTGGGACACCGATTTTAATGCAGAAGCACACTAATTACATTAAAAAAACTAAACTAATAGAGTAATGAGCTTTTTAAAACTTATTCGATATAAAAACTTATTAATGGTGGCTGTTGTACAGTTACTTATTAAATATGCTTTATTTCCTGCCTTTGCTATAGATATGACATTAAGCCCTCTAGGCTTTACGCTTCTTATTTTAAGTACCGTTTGCATTGCAGCCGGAGGTTATATTATAAATGATATTTATGATGTTGAAACCGACACTATAAACAAACCCAATAAAGTTATTATTGGTAAAAAAATAAGCGAGAATACAGCATATAACCTTTATTTTGCATTCACTATAATTGGGGTTTTACTAGGCTTTTATTTGTCGCAAACCGTAGGTAAACCAGCCTTTTTTGGTGTGTTTGTAGTTATTGCTGCACTCCTATATATGTACGCTATTTACCTAAAACAAATTGCCGTTGCTGGAAATATAATCGTTTCAATTTTGGTAGGTTTTAGCCTTATTATCGTAGGCTTTTTCGAGTTAATTCCAGCCATTACACCTTCTAATCAAAATGTTCAATCGACTATGTTCGAAGTCTTAACAGACTATGCGGTGTTTGCGTTTTTAATTAATTTTATTCGAGAGATCGTTAAAGATATTATAGACGTCGATGGCGACCATACTCAGGGTATGCAAACGCTTCCTATTCTTTTAGGGAAGTCGCGTACTGGCAAAATAACTTTTGGTTTAACCATACTTACTATATTCATTATTATTTATTACGTCTCTGCGTATTTATTTATGCATACGGAAGCCATTATATACTTTTTAATTGCCGTAATTGGGCCATTAACTTATACCGCTATTAAATTATTTACAGCTCAAAGTAATGCGCAGTTTAAACACGTAAGTTTAATGCTTAAAATAATAATGGTAACCGGGATGTTCTCGATGCTTTTATATCGCTTTATATTTTAACTATGCTTAACGAAAAACTTAAAGACAAACATATTATTCTTGCGTCTGGATCTCCTAGACGTCAAGACTTTTTTAAGAATTTAGGTTTAGATTTCGAAGTGCGTTTAAAACCCATTAAAGAAGAGTACCCGCTACGCTTAAGTCATTTTGAAATTAGCGATTATCTGGCTCAGTTAAAATCATTACCTTTTTTAGATGAACTTAAACCTAATGATATTCTTGTTACTAGCGATACCATCGTTTGGCACGATAATAAAGCTTTAGGAAAACCTAAAAATAATGCTGAAGCCTTCCAAATGATTTCATCTTTAAGTGGTAAAACTCATGACGTTATTACCTCGGTTTGCATTAGAAACACTACGTTTCAAAAAACTATAAATGCGGTCACCAAAGTCACGTTTAAAGTACTTACGGAAGACGAGATTTGGTACTATATTAACACCTATTCGCCTTTAGACAAAGCTGGTGCTTACGGCATACAGGAATGGATAGGGCAAATTGGCGTTACAAAAATTGAAGGTTCCTATTTTAATGTTATGGGACTACCTACTCACCTCGTTTACAGCACACTAATTACGGTTACCGAAATCAACTAATAAACTTATGTTATAATAAGAACTAGTAAAGTTAAGCTTGCTTACCTTTGCTATAAAAGTGTGTTTAATGATATTGAATATTTATAAAACCGAAATTTTAAACTCTGTAATACTAGTTATAATTATTATAATTATTAGAGCTATCGCACGTTTGGCAATTAGAAAAATTGGCCATAAAAATGGTGTTAACGATGCGAGAATTGGATTAGTTTGTCGCTACCTAACCGTGGCGTTAGTTTTTCTATTATTGCTAATCGAAGCCTTTGTTTTAGGTGTAGATGTTAAAGAGATCTCACTTGTATTCTCCTCTGTATTTGCAGTTATTGGTATCGCCTTATTTGCTATTTGGTCTATTTTAAGCAATATTACTTCGGGAATAATTATGTTTTTCTCGTTTCCATATAAAGTGGGTGATAAAATTCAAATCCACGATAAAGACTACCCTATAGAAGCTGTAATTGAAGACATTAGAGCGTTTCAATTGCATTTACGATTAGACGATGGTAATTTAGTGACCTATCCCAACAACTTAATTCTTCAAAAAGCTGTAACTTTAATTCAGAAAGATGCTATTGAAGACTTTGGCGATTTTCACTAAACCACGCACCTATGTCGAAAAAGAAACCTAAAAAAAGAACTCAAAATTATAAAAAACAACTGGGTCAAGTCCCTGGGACTTTAATATATACAGGGAGTAAAGCCTCCGAGTTATTTATCGATGCTTTCGACTATACTGAGAACTATTTAAAGGAACAAGAATTAAAAACTGTAGAACAAGCCTTCAAATTTAAGTCTACAGATTCTATTACATGGATTAACATTAACGGCTTGAATCATATTGCGGAAATCGAAAAAATTGGTAACCACTATAACCTTCACCCCTTAGTATTAGAAGACATTGTAAACACGGGGCAGCGTCCTAAACTAGACGATCACGGAGATTATCTTTTTCTAGTCATAAAAATGATGTACTACGATAAAGAAGAAAAAATCATTTCGGAGCAGGTAAGCTTTGTAATGGGGCCTAATTATGTACTATCGTTTCAAGAAGCCGAAGGTGATGTGTTCGATGCCCTTCGTGAACGCATTCGCCAATCTAAAGGGCGTATTCGCAGCTTAGGTTCCGATTATTTATTATATGCATTAATAGATTCGGTAGCCGACCATTACTACGCGATTATTGAAACGATGGGGAATAAAATTGAAGACCTAGAGGACAATTTATTCGAGGGGCAAACCAAAGAAGAAATCACCACCGATATCCAAAGCCTAAAGCGCGAGATTTTAAAAATCCGACGTGCTATTTTTCCGTTACGCGAAATTATAAATCGTATTGATAAAAGCGAAAATAAACTGATAGATCCTAAAACGTTACATTACTTTGATGACGTTTACGATCATATTATTCAAATCACAGATACTATAGATATCTATAGAGAAATGATTTGGGGTTTAATGGATATGTATATGACAACCATTAGCAACCGAATGAACGAAGTTATGAAGGTATTAACCATTATTGCTACTATTTTTATTCCGCTAACGTTTATTGCCGGTATTTACGGAATGAATTTCGATAATATACCAGAACTACATTACAAATATAGTTACCAGATTCTATGGGCTGTAATGGTAGTTATTTTCTTAGGTATGCTATATTATTTTAAACGTAAAAAGTGGCTATAAGCTTAAAAGTTAAATAACGTTAAATTGAACTAAAAACCAGCCGCTGAGCTGGTTTTATTTTTATATTTGATTTTTAAGTAAGTGATATAAACTCAACGGATTGTATATACTGTTATTTAACATATCTATAGACATATAAATAATCATTTTCTTAACGCTTACTTTACACTAACACTAAAAATATAAAGATTATAATGCAAAAATTTATTGCTATTCTACTGTTATTAGTAACCCTTTCTACATCTGCCCAACACCCAAAAAAACCAAACGCCTCAGAAATATACGACGCTATAGAAAAGCTTGATTTTCTAGGTTCGGTATTGTATGTGGCGGCACATCCAGACGATGAAAACACACGTCTTATTTCGTATATGGCAAATAATGTTAAAGCAAGAACAGCCTATTTATCGTTAACACGAGGGGATGGCGGGCAAAATTTAATTGGCCCAGAGATAAGAGAGCTTTTAGGTGTTATTAGAACTCAAGAGTTATTAACCGCTAGAGAAATAGATGGTGGCGAGCAATTATTTACACGTGCTAACGATTTTGGTTACTCTAAACATCCAGACGAAACTTTAGCGATTTGGAATAAAAACGAAGTGCTAAGCGATGTGGTTTTAGCCATTCGAGAATTTAAACCAGACGTTATTATTAACCGTTTCGACCACAGAAGCCCAGGAACTACTCACGGGCACCATACTGGTTCTGCAATGTTGAGTGTAGAAGCTTTTGATGTTGCAAACGACCCTGAGGCCTATAAAAATCAAGTTAAAGAATTTGGTACCTGGCAACCACAACGTTTATTTTTTAATACGTCGTATTGGTTTTATGGTGGTCAAGATAAATTTGAAGCTGCCGATAAATCTCACCTACTACCAATAGATATTGGAACCTACTACCCTTCTAAAGGAAAAAGCAACACCGAAATAGCATCCTTAAGCCGTAGTCAGCATAAATCGCAAGGATTTGGTGACACAGGAACACGAGGGTCGAGTATAGACTATGTAGAATTGATAAAAGGTGAAATGCCTATAGATAAGTCTAATCTTTTTGAAGGTATTGACACCTCTTGGAATCGCGTTAAAGGCGGACAAGCAATTGGAGTACTGCTTGAACAGGTAAAACGTGATTACGATTTTAAAAATCCATCAGCTTCCATCGCGGCCTTAACGAAAGCATACACCTTACTGCAAACCATAGAAAACGACCATTGGAAAACTGTTAAATCTAAAGAGCTAAAAAACATTATTTCTGCTTGTGCAGGGCTATATTTAGAAGCAGTAGCACACACAGCGCAGCTAACCGTTAACGACAAGGTAAAACTAGATCTTGAAATTGTAAATAGAAGTCCTCAACAAATGACATTAGCGTCAGTGGTAATTCCTAACAACCTCAGCATTTCTAAAAACATTGTATTATTAGAAAACATAAAAATAGAACTTCAAGAAACCTTTACGCCTTCAGATAAAAAAGTAATAACCACACCATACTGGTTAATAGAAAAAGGAACTTTAGGAATGTACAAAGTGTCTAATAAAGACCTCATCGGACTCCCAGAAACACCAAGTTATTTTAACGTCACTTTTAATATGTCTATTAACGGCATTATCATTCCGTATACAAAACCGGTGGTCTATAAAACTAACGATCCTGTAAAAGGTGAAACCTATAAACCGTTTGAAATTATCCCTGAAGCTTCGGTTAAAATTGCTGAGAAAGTTATTATTTTCGAAAATGAAAGTGCTAAAGAAATCCCTGTAATTGTTAAAGCTGGAAAAGATAATTTAGAAGGATATGCGAGTGTTAAGGCTCCAAAAGGATGGAACGTATTGCCAAAACAACAAAAGATAAATAT
>JAGPVI010000016.1 GCA_018067115.1 Bizionia sp.
TCGATGAGTTTTATGCCGATTTAACCGGAATGGATAAATTTTATGGCTGCTATAAATATGCTTCAGAATTACGTCAACAAATAATAAAAGAGAGCGGTTTACCAATATCTTTTGGACTGTCGGCAAATAAAATAGTCTCTAAAGTAGCTACTGGAGAGGCAAAACCCAACAACCAGTTAAAAATTGACTCTGGTTTCGAAAAATCGTTTTTAGCCCCTTTATCCATTAGAAAGATTCCATCGGTAGGCGAAAAAACGTATCAAACACTGCGTAATTTGGGTGTCGATAAGGTGGCGGTTGTACAACAAATGCCGGTTGAAATGATGATTAGTGCTTTGGGTGCTAACGGCCGTACCATTTGGAAACGTGCTAATGGTATAGATAACCCGCCAATTATTCCTTTTCACGAACGGAAATCTATTTCTACAGAGCGCACCTTTACCAAAGATACTATTGATGTGTTGCAACTGCGTACCACCATTTTTGCAATGGCCGAAAGTTTGGCGTACCAACTGCGGAGAGGCGAAAAACTAGCCGGTACGATAAGTGTAAAAATTAGGTATTCGGATTTTAATACGTATAGCAAGCAGATAAAAATTCCGTATTCTAGTGCCGACCATACTATTATCCCAAAAGTGTTGGAACTGTTTGATAGGCTATACCAACGCCGATTATTAATTCGGTTAGTGGGTGTAAAAATTAGCGATATCGTCACTGGAAATTATCAGATTAATTTATTCGACGACACCGAAGAAATGCTAAGTCTGTATAATGCTATGGATACTATTCGCGGGCGTTATGGCGAGTTGAGCGTAATGAGGGCCTCCTCGATGGGCGCAAAAACAATTGGTAGATTTCAAAACCCGTTTAGCGGCGAGCCTCCTATTTTATTAGCACATAGAAAACACTAATGTATAATGTACTGTAATTGCCACTCTTATTATTCTTTGCGTTTTGGAACGTTCTCGGAGGTCGACTTGCTAAAGTTAGCCCAAGAAAACGGTATCACCACTTTGGCATTAACCGATATTAATAATACGTCTGCGTGTTTAAATTTTATACGAAAAGCTAAAGATTTTAATATTAAACCCGTTATAGGTATCGATTTTAGACATGGTGCACAGCAGCATTTTGTAGGCATCGCCAAAAATAATGAGGGCTTTAAAGAACTGAATAGCTTTTTATCGCACTATTCTGAGCAAAAACTAAAGCTCCCCGAAACCGCTCCTGCATTTAAAGACAGTTTTATTATCTATCCGTTTGAAAAAGTCCTTCAAATGAATAAAACAACATTTTTAGATTCTGAATTTATTGGCGTTTCTGTTGAAGAATTACGAAAATTGCGCTTTTCGAAACTGAATACCTATACCAACAAGCTCGTTGTGCTTCAGCCAGTAACCGTGCGTTCTCAAAAAGATTTTAATGCCCATCGTTTATTACGTGCCATCGATAATAACACGCTATTAAGCAAATTAAATCCTGCTGAAGAATGTAAAATTACAGACAAAATGCTTTCCGCGGAAGCGTTAAAAATTGCTTTTGAAGAGTTCCCACATATTATAGAAAATACCAATCGCCTACTAGAAACCTGCTCAGTGCATTTTAATTTTGGTGCCAACCGCGTGTCACAGAATTTAAAATTATATACCCATTCGGCAGAAGAAGATTATGCGCTACTAGAACGTTTATGCCAGCAGGGCCTAAAAAAACGCTATCAAAACCCCGACGACAAAGTGTTTGCCCGTTTAAAAACGGAACTAGACACGATTAAGTCAATGGATTTTGTGTCCTTTTTTCTTATCAATCACGATATTGTGTCGTATGCTAAAAGCAAAGGGTATTTTCACGTGGGCCGTGGTAGTGGTGCCAATAGTATTGTGGCTTATATTATTGGTATTACCGATGTCGACCCTATTGAATTGGATCTGTATTTCGAGCGGTTTATAAATCCGTTTCGCGCCTCTCCACCAGATTTCGATATCGATTTCTCGTGGAAAGATCGCGATGATGTTACCGCCTATATTTTTAAACGTTTCGATAACACCGCATTATTAGCGACTTACAATACCTTTAAATACCGCGCTGTGGTTAGAGAATTGGGTAAAGTCTTTGGTTTGCCAAAAGAAGACATCGATAAATTAAGTAAAGGCGGTATTCCCGAAACTAAGCTGGACGACGTGTCTAAACTCGTGTTGCGTTACGGCAAATTAATTGAAGGGTTTCCTAATCATTTAAGCGTGCACTCGGCAGGGATTTTAATTTTAGATGCCCCTGTTCATTGTTATTCGGCAACCGATTTACCACCAAAAGGCTTTCCAACCGTTCAGTTTGATATGATTATTGCTGAAGATGTTGGGGTGTTTAAATTCGATATTTTAGGACAACGCGGCTTAGCAAAAATTAAAGAAGCTTTAGAGATTATAAAAGAAAACAGACCCGATCTCCCACCTATAGACATCACAAATGTGGAAGCGTTTAAAAAAGACAAAAACATAAATAACCTCTTAAAATCTGGCGGTGCTATTGGCGCATATTATGTAGAATCGCCAGCAATGCGTGGTTTAATGCAAAAATTGCAAACGCAAGATTATTTGGGTTTGGTGGCTGCCAGTTCTATAATAAGGCCTGGCGTTTCGGGGTCTGGAATGAAAGAAGAATTTATAAAACGCCACCGTTACCCAGAACAGCGAAAAAATGCGCACCCTATTTTACTTAAAATTATGCCCGAAACCTATGGTGTAATGGTGTATCAAGAAGATGTTTTAAAAGTTGCTAATCAGTTTGCGGGACTCACACTTGGGGAGGCCGATGTGTTACGCCGCGGAATGAGCGGTAAGTTTAGATCGCGAGAAGAGTTTACTGCCGTAGAAAATAAATTTCTCAACAATTGTAGAGCCAAAGGCTATAAGGACGCGCTGACTTTCGAGGTTTGGAACCAAATTAAAAGCTTTGCGGGTTATGCTTTTGCCAAAGGACACTCGGCGTCTTACGCCGTAGAAAGCTACCAGAGTTTGTATTTAAAATGCTATTTCCCACTAGAATTTATGACCGCCGTTTTAAATAATGGTGGCGGTTTTTATAGCGTAGAGCATTATCTCCACGAAGCTAAACAACAAGGTG
>JAGPVI010000018.1 GCA_018067115.1 Bizionia sp.
TTATTTAGTATAAAAGCGGGTTTTTAGCTATTAATCAAAATCTATTTTTGTGTGCTTTGTTACCCTAACTACAGTTATATAAAAAAAGTAGTATTACTAGTAATGGTCAATTTTCGGTTGCTTTTATAGGCACCACTAAATGTTTATGTAATTTACGAAAAGATTAAACAAAATAAGTTAAAAGTTATGTTAAATTAATTTAAGATGTTGTTTTTTAGCCGATTAGGTTTTCGGCATACAGTATGTTAAGAGATTATATAATAGCAAAAATGTTAGTATCTTTGCAGCGATAAAAAATACAATGAAAAAAAGAGTAATAGTAGGACTTTCAGGAGGGGTAGATTCTAGCGTGGCAGCATACTTATTAAAAGAGCAAGGGTATGAGGTGATTGGGCTTTTTATGAAAAACTGGCACGACGATTCTGTAACCATTTCAGACGACTGTCCGTGGTTAGACGATAGCAACGACGCGATGTTAGTAGCCGAAAAATTAGGTATTCCTTTTCAAACGGTAGATTTAAGCGAGCAATACAAAGAACGTATTGTAGATTATATGTTTAATGAATATGAAAAAGGAAGAACGCCAAATCCAGATGTTTTATGTAATCGTGAGATTAAGTTCGATGTGTTTATGAAAATCGCTTTAGATCTTGGTGCAGATTACGTAGCAACAGGGCATTATTGTCGCAAAGGAACACTCACAGAAAACGGAAAAGAAACCTATCAATTACTATCAGGGAAAGATAATAATAAGGACCAGTCTTATTTTTTATGTCAATTATCTCAAGAGCAATTAGCAAAAGCATTGTTTCCTATTGGCGAATTACAAAAGCCAGAGGTAAGAGCAATTGCCGCAGAAGCCGATTTAATTACAGCAGATAAAAAAGATTCTCAAGGGTTGTGTTTTATAGGGAAAGTAAGATTACCAGATTTCCTTCAGCAGCAATTAAAGCCCAAAGAAGGACATATTATTGAGATTCCAAAAACGTTTATGGACTATTCTATCGAGAAAAATAACTTCAGCTCTAAAGTTGAAGAGCTAGAATTTCTATCTCGAAAAATAAACTATTCAGAAACCGATGGCGAAATTGTAGGTACACATCAAGGGGCGCATTATTTTACTAAAGGTCAACGCAAAGGATTATCGGTGGGCGGTAAAGTAGAACCTCTATTCGTTATAGATACCGATGTGGATACGAATACAATTTATACGGGACAGGGAAAAAATCATCCCGGTTTATACAAACGTGCTTTATTTGTAACGAATGAAGAATTACATTGGGTACGAGAGGATTTACAATTAGAAACAGGAGAAAACTTAGAGGTTTTAGCACGTATTCGTTACCGCCAGGCATTAGAAAAAGCGACCTTATACAAGGTAGACTCTGGGTTATATGTTGAATTTACCAACAAACAATCTGCCATTACAGAAGGGCAATTTGTAGCGTGGTATTTAGAAGACGAATTAGTAGGTTCGGGAGTTATTTCATAAATTGCAGTCTAACTGTGGTCTTATGAAAAACAAATTACTTGTCCTTACTTTTTTATGTTTTCAACTGTGTGTTTATGCTCAAGAAGATGCTTGGGTGTATTTAACCGATAAGCAAAATGTAGCGGCATCTCTTGCTAATCCTATTTCTATTTTAACGCAAAAAGCATTAAATCGTAAAGCGGCGCACAATGTCGCTATAGACGAACGCGATGTGCCCGTTAACGAAAATTATATTTTACAATTAAAAAATCAAACGGGAATTACTGTTTTGGCAAAGTCAAAATGGTTTAATGCTGTGCATATTCGCGGACAAGAATCCGATATTAACGTCGTGTCTACTCTTCCTTTTGTAGATGATATTGTCTTTGCTAATAAAAATTTGAATGCTAAAAGTACTAGTGCAGAAGCAGTGGTAAATAAATTCAATTTAGAGAGTGTAAGCACAACCTTTAATTATGGGGATGCGGCAAATCAAATAGAAATGTTTAATGGAGACGTTTTACATTTAGCAAGTTATACAGGAACAGGTAAAACTGTGGCGGTTATAGATGCTGGTTTTCCGAGTGTGGATACCAACCCAGGTTTTGATCGTGTTCGAAATGCTGGAAATATTCTAGGTACGTACGACTTCGTTAACCGAGATACTAATGTGTATACCAATACCTCTAGTAATCACGGGACTTTGGTTTTTAGTAATATGGCAGGTTACCTCGAAAATAGTTTTGTAGGTACGGCTCCCGATGCCAGTTATTATTTATTTATTACCGAAAATGCACCCACAGAAAACCCTATCGAAGAAAGTTTGTGGGTAGAAGCTGCGGAGCGTGCAGATAGTTTGGGTGTAGATGTAATAAACACCTCTTTAGGATATAAAACCTACGACAACCCTAACTACACGCATAGTGATGCCGATTTAGACGGTAATACAACCTACATTACAAAAGGAGCTAATATTGCCTTCAATAAAGGAATGTTGCTAGTCACCTCTGCAGGAAACTCTGGAGCTGCTGGTATTTTTGCGCCAGCAGATGCTGCCGGTGTTTTTACTATTGGTGCTGTAAAAGCAGACGGTACGTATGCTAATTTTAGTGCGCAGGGTAGTGCTTTTCAGCCTACAATTAAACCAGACGTGGTTGCGCAAGGACAAGCTAGTTTCGTTATTAATGAAGGCGGTGGCGTGTCTACCGCAAACGGAACCTCGTTTAGTTCGCCAATTTTGGCCGGTGGTTTGGTTTGCTTATGGGAAGCCTTACCTAATTTAACCAATGCCGAATTAATGCAGTTGGTTCGAGAGTCGGCATCACAATACACTACCCCCGATTATTTTTTAGGTTATGGTATTCCAGATTTGTCTCTAGCCTTACAAACAGGATTATCAGTAGAAGACGTTACGTTCAATGCCTCAGAAATTAGGGTGTATCCTAATCCGACAACCCATAATGTGTTTATTAAACTACCTTCTAAAATTCAAAAAGCACAGGTCAAATTATATACTGTTTTAGGACGAAAAGTTTTAGATGCTGAAATAAATACAACACAATCAAAATTGAATATCGAACGATTTTCAAAAGGGATGTATGTATTAAAAATTGAAGCAGGATCCTTTTCAAAAACAATCAAATTAATTATTAATTAAGCTGAAGTATTATAGTATATCACTTTGTTTTTAAGTGATTAATAACGTCGTACAATAAAATTATAACAATCAAAAATTATAGATTTGGAAAATAGAATCACACAACTATTTAATATAAAATACCCAATAATTCAAGCAGGAATGATTTGGAATAGCGGATGGAAATTAGCGTCAGCAGCCAGTAATTCAGGAATATTAGGACTTATTGGAGCTGGAAGTATGTACCCAGAAGTGTTACGCGAGCACATTCAGAAATGTAAAAAAGCTACCGATAAGCCGTTTGGTGTTAACGTGCCAATGCTTTACCCAAACATTACCGAAATAATGGATATTATTGTTGAAGAAGGTGTGAAGATTGTGTTCACATCGGCAGGAAATCCTAAAACGTGGACCAAATGGCTTCAAGAGCGCGGTATTATAGTTGTTCACGTTGTTAGCAGTGTGAAATTCGCATTAAAATCTCAAGAGGCAGGCGTAGATGCTATCGTAGCCGAGGGGTTTGAAGCAGGTGGACATAACGGTCGCGATGAAACGACAACGCTAACGTTAATTCCAATGGTGAAAGAACAGTTGCAAATACCCTTAATTGCTGCCGGAGGTATTGCTACCGGTAAAGGCATGTTGGCGTGTATGGTACTTGGTGCAGACGCCGTGCAAGTAGGGAGTCGTTTTGTGGCTAGTACAGAATCGTCTGCTCATCAAAAATTTAAAGAGGTAGTTGTAAATGCTAAAGAAGGAGACACGCAATTAACTTTAAAAGAACTAGCACCAGTACGATTAATTAAAAACAAGTTTTTTAACGAAGTTCAAGAATTATATAAATCTGCCCCATCTGTGGACGATTTAGTAAAATTATTAGGCCGCGCGCGTGCCAAAAAAGGAATGTTTGAAGGTGACTTAGAAGATGGTGAATTAGAAATCGGACAAATCGCAGGACTTATTCACGATATAAAACCTGTAGCGACCATCGTAGAAGAGATGGTTGCAGAGTTTGAAAAAGCTAAAGCTGAGGTTGTAAATTTATAAGAAGATTAGAGGTTTTATAACAAAAAGTTAAATCTATTTATAGCTATAAAATCTCTGTTTTTTTAACTTAAACCTCAAAGGTAAGCATTACTTTTGCACGATGATTTTAAGTAAGTACACGAAAGAGTTTAAATACAATTGGCATCTCGCAGCACCTGTTATGTTGGGGATGTTAGGCCATACTTTTGTTAGTTTTGTAGATAATATTATGGTTGGGCAGTTAGGTACTGCCGAACTCGCAGCGGTTTCTTTAGGAAACAGTTTTATGTTTATAGCAATGTCTATAGGAATAGGGTTTAGTACCGCTATAACACCGTTAACTGCCGAGGCAGATTCTGCAAATAATAAAGAAGAAGGTAAATCGGCATTTAAACACGGTTTAGTTTTATGTTCTATTTTAGGGATATTACTATTCTTGCTTATCTATTTTGCAAAACCTTTAATGTATTTAATGAAACAACCGGTAGAGGTTGTTGACCTAGCAATACCTTATTTAGATTTGGTGGCGTTCTCATTAATTCCTTTAATAATATTTCAAGCTTTTAAGCAATTTAGCGACGGGATGTCTATGACTAAATACCCAATGTATGCGACTATTATTGGGAATTTAATTAATATTATTTTAAACTATTTATTCATTTTCGGGAAATTTGGTTTCCCAGAATATGGTATCGTTGGTGCTGCTTACGGCACGCTAGTATCGCGTTTTGTTATGTTATGGTACTTGTGGTATTTGTTAAAAAAGAAAGACAAAAGCCGTTATTTTGTTACCAATATAAAGCTCTTTGTTTTAGATAAATTAATGCTTAGAAAAGTGGTAAATCTAGGGACACCTAGTGCCATGCAGATGTTCTTTGAAGTCGCTATCTTTACATCGGCAGTATGGCTAAGTGGTTTGTTAGGTAAAAATCCACAAGCAGCGAACCAAATAGCTTTAAATTTAAGCTCGATGACGTTTATGATTGCTACAGGATTAAGTGTGGCAGCAATGGTACGAGTAGGTAATCAAAAGGGATTAAAGAAGTATTACGAGTTAAGGCGTATCGCTTTTTCGCTTTTCTTATTAGGTACTATTTTAGCACTCTTTTTCGCATTATTGTTTTTAGCATTCCACCAATATTTGCCACGAATTTACGTCGATTTTGATGATGTTATTAACTATGAAGATAATATGGAGGTGGTTAGTATTGCCGCTAAATTATTACTGGCTGCAGCTGTTTTTCAAATTAGCGATAGTATTCAAGTCGTCGTTTTAGGGGCCTTACGAGGGTTACAAGATGTAAAAGTGCCTACCATATTAACGTTCATTTCATATTGGTTGGTAGGGTTTCCTATAAGTTTCTATTTTGGTACCGAAGAGTATTTTGCTAGTTTTGGTATTTGGATGGGATTAATTGCAGGATTAACTACCGCTTCTATTTTATTATATATCCGATTTAATTATCTTACAAAAAAATTAATTGCTCAAAAAGAAAATAACTATGGAACTGCCTAAATTTATACTCGGTGATAATACCGATTTACCGAATGCTATTTTTGTAATACACACAGAATTCCCGATGTTTATTATCAATTTAGAAGATGATGAGGTGGAATGGTTAGAAGATTTTGACCAAGACGATCAGAATGAGTTAGAATTAGAAACCGAAAACTTAATTGAATTAGCTACCGCTTTTTACGATCGAGAGGTTTCAAGATATGACGAATAATCTTGAGCTTTATATGTTCATTGTTATACATAAGCAATCGTGGTTATGTTAACCTTGTTACATTTTTTGAATCTCCCACTTTTTTGGAACGCACAAAAGTGTGTCACTATTAGTAACTCCTAAAATATATTAAATGTTAGAACAACTTATACAGTTAGATAAAGACTTGTTTTTATACTTAAACGGAATGGGAAACGTCTATTGGGACGCTTTCTGGATGTTCTATACCGCCAAATTTAATTGGATTCCGCTATACGCTGTTTTGGTGTTTTTAATGTATAAAAAACTGAATTCAAAAATGTTTGTGCTTACATTAATCACAATCGTTTTAATGATAACGTTTACTGATCAAGTCACCAATTTATTTAAACACGGTTTAAAACGATTTAGACCTTGTCACGACGAAAGTTTAGTTGACATTATGCGTTTGGTAAAATCGCATTGTGGTGGGCAATACGGTTATTTTTCTGGACACGCTAGTAATAGTATGGCTGTCGCTATTTTTACAGGTAAAATGTTGCAGTACCGTTTTAAATACTTAATTTATATTATGATTGTATGGTCATTGTTTATGGCATATAGTCGTATTTATATTGGTGTGCACTTCCCTTTAGATATCTTATCAGGTCTTATTTTTGGTGGGGTTTCAGGATACGGATTTTATAGATTAGAACGCTATTTACAGAAACGTTTTGTAGTTGCTAAATAGGGTCTAAATAAAATAATAGATTAAAATTTAAAAACGGAATGATTCAAGAAGAATCATTCCGTTTTTTATTGTAAAATATTTTAAAACTCCTGTAATTTAGTGTTTTAAAGTGTAATATGCTATTGTGGTGGCGCAGGAGTTAGCATTGATACAGCTTCCTATAATACACGCTATTTTAACCCCAAAACACCTACTTCTTACTTAGAATATAAAACGTATTCGTTAAACGATCATTATATTGTTTTGTCCCTTCTTTTGCTTGATTTAAATTGTAAGTACTCACTTCTTTTACATTAAATTTAGCTTTTAATAGGCTTAAATCTTCGGTAGATATACGATTGGTAAGCACTCCAAATTTAGACTCTAAAGGAAATTGAAATTCATTATTATGATACTGGATTTGTGGAATCATATTGCCGTACTGCCATATCGTTTCTGGCGCTACATATTTAAAAGAGTACAACGTAATTCCGCGTTTTTCATTATCTTCTTTTAACGATGCAATAGATCTAAAAGTGTCGCTTTTAAATAATTCCATTAGCGGTAAACCCACAGCAAAGACAGAAGTAAAAAAGAGCACAGTGAGTAGAAATACGTGTTTTATATTTTTCTGTTTCAGTTTATACAAAATAAACATGCCTAAAGTTACTAATATTATAGAGGCTACAATAAACGGCAACCAATGGTGGTGTAGTTCAGATGTAAATAGACTATAAAATACAATAGGGAACGCGATTGCGATTGTGCCTATGAGTCCAAAATTGAAATAAACAGGTAAGGTCTCACGTTTATCTTTTAAGTCTTTAAATCGTCGGATTAAGTATTCAATATAAAAACCAATATTAAAAGCTAGCGGTATTAAAACCGGCATTAAGTAACGCGATTTTTTTTCTGGGATTATAGACAGTAAAACCACAGCAAAAATAGTCCATAGTAGGCTAAATTTATAGGCTTTATAATTACTAACACGCGTTTTTAAATAAGGATATAGTAAACTTATAAACGCGGGAATAGTCCACAAACCACTTTGTGTAAAAAAGCTCCAGTAATAATAAAAAGGGCGCACATTATAACTGGTCCAATTACCAGTTTCTTTTTCGGTAATGGCATTAAAAGTGGTAGGGTCATTTAAGCGTACAAAAACATACCACCAGCCACCAGCGATAAGCGCAATGATAAGAACACTAAAAAAGGAAAACACTTTGGCTTTCGCATTTTTATATTTTAAAGAGAAGGCGTAGGCGATTAAGAATGGTAATAGTAAGGCGTAAAAGGATACAGGGCCTTTACTTAGTAGCGATAAACCTATAAAAAAACCTGCAATTATTGTGTGCTTCCAAACGGTGCCTTCGGCTTTAAATAATTTATGCAGGTGGTAAATGGCAACCAACATAAAACCATGGGTAAAAATATCCCAAGGGGCTTCTATAATAATCCCAATGACGTAGAAAGAGGTAACAACAATAAAGGCATTAATTAAAGCGTGACCTCTACTTTTTAATATACTTCGCGACAGTTTATACATAAAACAGCCAATTACCATAACTAATAAGACCGCCGGTAAACGCATTCCGAAAATACTTTCTATTCCAAAAAGTAAACCTGAAAATGCGGTAAGCCAAGTTGGTAACGGTGGTTTTTGGTAACGCGGTTCGCCGTTCATTGTAGTCAGCAACCAGTTATCATTTAAAACCATTTCACGAGCGGTTATAAAGTTTCTGGCCTCCATAATAGATACTTGAATAGCATCTAAGTGTGGTAATAGCATTAATGCTACCAATAAGCAAATCGTAAGTATAGGATATTCTTTAAGTAGTTTTGGCATTTTGCTTGTTTAATAAAATTAGATTTCTAACATAAATGGTGGCGCCTAAAAGATGCCCTACCAAAAGAACAGGGTCTTTTCTAAAAATAGCATAGGCTAATATAAGCAGAGATCCTATTAAACTCAAAGCCCAAAACCCGAAAGGTAAAGAAGACGTCTTATTTTTTTCGGAATATAGCCATTGGAAAACAAAGCGTAATGTAAAAACAGTTTGCGAGACAATACCTAATATAAGTAACCAAGCAGGTATGCTTTCATTTTTAAATAATAATGTAACGTCTATGTTATTGTTATTAAAATAAAATAGAGTTATAAATGCTGGCATAAATAATAAAATATAACGGACAATCACCGGATATTTCTGCCATTGATTTTGCAATTGAAGATTTCTAATATAGATAAAGTAGGTAAGACCTTGCCCTAACATAATAGCAAAATCATTACGTAAATACCCATAAATAAAAAGTAGAAAGGAAGCAACTAAGCTTAGGGTCCAAAACAATGTAGGGGTAGTAACTCGTTTTTGTTTTTCGCTAGTGAGCCATTGTACTACTAAACGCGAAGAGAATAATAATTGCGCTAGAAAA
>JAGPVI010000020.1 GCA_018067115.1 Bizionia sp.
CCAATTGTTGGTGCAGATGCTTCGTGTAATAATGAAATATATACTATTGTTTCATTATTATTATGCTTCTTCTACAAAACCATCCCACCTTTTCATATAGGTAATAAAATTTTCGCTAAGTCCTTCTTTAGCTAAGTAGGCTTTAGATACGGGAGTGTTAATAGATTCAAATTTGGGGTTATCAATTACTTTAATAGGGAAATCATGGTGCAAAACTGCAGATTGCCCAATAGTGACAAAGTCTACACCGGCTAACAATGCTTTTTCTACATCGGCGCCATTTTTAATATTGCCAGCTACTGTTAAGCGCACATTATTATAATTAAGTTCTGTAAAATGACTTAGTAGAGACTGTGTGTTGGCGTTATTGTCTTCTGGGAATTTAAATATATCCCATAAGGAAATATCAAGAAAATCAATACTGTTCTCTTTTATAAAACGTTTACAAACGTCTTTAATCTCAAAAATATCCATGCCAAACCTCTCTGGCGACAGTCTAACGCCTAATAAAAAATCATGTCCACAAGCGGCTCGTATTCCGTTTACAATTTCGAATAAAAGTCTAGATCTGTTTTCTAAGCTTCCGCCGTATATATCTGTTCTTTTATTAATTTCTTGACTTAAAAACTGAGTTAAAATATAGCCATGTGCTCCATGAACTTCTACGCCATCGTAACCACAATTTTTAGCACGGATGGCTGCTGCGATAAAATCGGCTTTTAATTGTTCAATTTCTTTTAATGTTAATTCTCGAGCCCCGTGTTTTTCGTTCTTACTAGGGCAAACAGGTGCGCCTTGAATTAAATGTGATGGCGATCGCATACCGGCATGATGCAGTTGTACTACAGCAAGACTTCCATAAGATTTAATATGAGAAGCTAATCTTTGGTGTCCCGAATTTTGAGTGTCGGAAAAGATCCCCAATTGCCCAGGAAACCCTTTGCCATTTTCTTGAACGTGAGCAGCGCACGTCATCACTAAGCCAAATTGCCCTTTTGCTCTCATTGTTAGCCAATTAAATTCAGCGTCAGACAGCCTGCCGTCGTCATAACTCTGAGTATTGGTCATTGGTGCTAACATAAATCTGTTTTTCATGGAGACACCACAGGTAAATTGTAAAGGGCTTTTAGGAGCATTTTTCATAGTGAGTTCATTTTTCATCCAATGTACTAATTCATTAGTATTTTAAGAACTATTATTATAAAGCGTTTAAATTAATTTTAAAGAACGCTATGTTTTGGATATAACAACGTATTGATTTTTTCGAAGTTACAGGTGTAATGAACACCTCATTTATATTGCTTAAAGTGGTTTGTGTTAATGGATATATAGCGATTAAGACTTCAGTTTGTTAAAAAAAGGACGTTAGTTACCTTGGGAGAACTTCCGTTTATCACTATATTGTAATTTTCCATAAATAATCTTAAAACACTTAAATAATTGATGATGAAGCCTAGGCTTTTTGCCCTTTTTACCCTGTTACTTTTTATTTTCACTAATTTAAATGCTCAAGGTCGAGCTGGCGACGAAATGACCGTAAATGTTGAGCTAAATAATCCGTCCTCCGAAATTAATAACGGAATTGCCAAGATCACCATAAAAAATGGACGTGCGCCCTTTCAATATAAATGGAGTAATGTAAATACCTCTTTAGACGCACCAGAATCTATAGGGTTAATTGAAGGTATGGAGCATTCTGTAATTGTTAGTGATGCTAACGGATATTCTGTTTCCAAGACCTTTACCATTCCAGCAAAGTCTATAACCGAAATATTTAACAGTAAGGTGCAACCAGCAGTAGATGTGTTGGGAGCCGTGCTTTTTTGGGACGCTTTTGCAGCTATTGGAATTTACGATCCAGTAGTGTATACATCTCATAAAAATATTTTGCTTTCGCCACACGATATTAATCACAATCAGAAATATCGTGTAAAGAAATGGTTAGTTTCAACCGGTAGTAATGTGAAATCTGGAGACGAAATAGCAGTGCTGGAAAGTGATCAAAACATTAAACTATCTGTTTACGCTTCTAATACTGGTGTTTTAGAACATGTTACTAAAGAAGGTGCTGTTTTCTATACATCGCCAGAATTTGGCTCTTACAACCTTCCTGTTTTAGGGATTATAAATTTTAATTCACCACAGCCACTATTACATCCCAATGGGGATACTAAAACCAACACTATTCCTTTTATTGTTATTTGGCTTATTTTGGGTAGTATTTTCTTTACCCTACGTTTAAAATTTGTAAATATTCGTGGGTTTAGGCACTCGCTAGATTTAGCAAGAGGTAAGTACGATGATCCTAATGCTCCTGGTATGATAACCCATTTTCAAGCGATGGCAACAGCCGTTTCTGCTACCGTGGGCTTAGGGAATATCGCAGGGGTTGCCGTTGCTATTTCTCTTGGAGGCGCCGGAGCTACGTTCTGGATGTTTCTGGCTGGTTTTTTCGGAATGTCTTTAAAGTTTGCCGAGTGTACTTTGGGAGTAAAATATAGATTTATAGACGATGAAGGTCGCATATTCGGTGGTCCAATGAATTACTTACGCTACGGATTAGAAAAACGAAATCTAAAGCGATTAGGTAAGTTTTTAGCTGTTCTTTTTGCAGTTCTTGGAGTGGGAGCTTCTTTTGGTGGCGGTAATATGCTGCAGTCTAATCAAGCCTTTAAAATTGTATCAGAGCAAATTCCTTTTTTACAAGGTCAAGGCTTTTGGTTCGGAATTGGTTTTGCGCTTTTAGTGGGTGCTGTAATTATAGGTGGAATTAAAAGTATTGCCAAGGTAACCGCAAAAGTAGTGCCTGTCATGGCTATATTATATGTGCTAGGGTGTTTGGTTGTAATAGGGTATCATATTGAATATATTGGTGGTGCCTTTTTAGCAATTATAGACGGTGCTTTTTCTGCTGAAGCTTTAAAAGGAGGGTTTATTGGAGTTCTTATTATTGGTCTTCAGCGTGCCGCTTTTTCTAGTGAAGCTGGAGTTGGTTCTGCGGCAATTGCCCATAGTGCATCCAAAACAAATCATCCTATTGCCGATGGGTTTACCTCTTTAGTAGAGCCTTTTATAGATACGATGCTAGTGTGTACAATGACCGCTTTAGTTTTAATATTTACAGGAAAACACGAAACTAGCAGCGGACTGGGGGGTGTAGAGCTTACTGCCGATGCCTTTGGGAGTGTCGTTTCTTGGTTTCCTTCTGTGTTGGCAGTTGCTGTGTTTTTATTCGCTTTCTCAACTATGGTATCTTGGTCGTATTATGGAATGCGATCATGGAGTTATCTTTTTGGAAGAAGTAAAAAAACGGAACTTATTTATAAAGTGATGTATTTAGGCTTTGTAGTCTTGGGTGCTTCTGTAAGTTTAGGAGCTGTTTTAAGTTTTGCAGATATGATGATTCTAGCAATGTCTTTTCCAAATATTATTGGATTGTATATTATGGCTCCAGAAATAAATGCCGATATGAAAATTTATTGGCAGAAATTGAAAGATGGAAAATTATATATTAATCCGAAGTTTTTAAAAGCTAAAGACTAATTTATAAAGAAAATAATTAGCTGCTTTTTTTTGAATGTTGTGCGTTATAAATCGTCACTTATAAAATTTTAAAGTTGCTGGAGGTGCTACCAGTTTATAATAATTGTTAAGAGTAATCAGAAATGGTTACTCTTTTTTTATGCGATAAATTTAAGGTCTATTCTCTTTATAAAAGTCAGATAAGTTCTTATAGTTTAAACGATGACTTAAGTCATCGT
>JAGPVI010000021.1 GCA_018067115.1 Bizionia sp.
ACGATGACTTAAGTCATCGTTAAGGAGGAATCATTTGTAGAACTTTGTACCTAACTTAAAATAGTATGGTTATGATATATACAAAAAAGACATACCTAAAAACATTTAGCTTCTTTATATTTTTTATGCTAATTGCTCAAATTGCAGTATCTCAAAATTTAAATTTAGTGAATGCAGAATCTTCTTTAACTATTTCTGGTACCTCTAGTTTACACGATTGGACTATTGATGCCAAAAAGCAATCTGGAGTTTTAATTTTTAAAAACTTAGAAAAAGGAGAAATAGAAAAATGCACCTTAAATATTACTGTAGAAGGTTTAGAAAGCGGAAAGCGCTCTATGGACAAAAACACGCACAAGGCACTAAATTCTGATGACTATAAAAGTATAACATATCAATTAGTTGAAATTAATGAAACCTTAGTTCAAAGTGCTACGACTTATTTAATTAAAACGAAAGGAGATCTAACAATATCGGGGGTTAAGAAGCGTATTGCTCTAAACTTTACTTTAACTAATAATGGTGATGGAGTAGTTCTAGAGGGGTCAAAAAAACTTAAAATGACAGATTTTAACATTGATCCTCCAAAAGCGCTATTGGGTACAATAACTACTGGAGACGATATTAATATTGCGTTTAAAACAACATTTAAATAATTATAAAAATCAATTAATATGAGAACAAGAATAAAACTTAGTATTCTATTTATAGCCGTAATAACGGGTTGCAATGTATTTGCTCAAAATAGACATTTAGATAATTACAGACAACCAGATAAAAATGGTGTTAATGTATTTGAAAGTCCTAAAGATACCGTGTCTACTTTCGATGGGGTAAAAGTAAGAATAGGGGGTGCCTTTGCATTACAATATCAAGCTTTAGATAATGAGAACTCAGGAATTGTACCTTTAAAAGATTTAGGATATAATTTTAACCTGGCAACAGCGAACTTAGATTTGGACGTTGCACTTCACGATGGTGTTAACTTACACTTAAGAACATACCTATCTTCAAGACACCATAATGAACCTTATGTTAAAGGAGGGTATTTGCAAATTGATAAATTAAATTTTGTAGAAGAAGGTTTTCTAGAAGATATAATGAAAAATACGACGATTAAGATTGGGCATATGGAAAATAATTATGGAGATGCACACTTTAGAAGAAGTGATAATGCGCAAACATTATACAATCCATTTGTAGGTAATTTAATTATGGATGCCTTTACTACAGAGGTTGGTGCAGAAGTGTATTACCGAACCGAAAGTGGTTTTTTAGCAATGGTTGGGTTTTCTAATGGGAAATTAAATCAGAAAGTAACTAAAACTAACGGGTCAACTGGTGGTGCAGCTTTTTTAGCTAAATTAGGCTATGACAAGCAAATTAACGAGGATTTTAGATTTAGATTAACAGGGTCACTATACAATACGGGTTACGCTCCAAGTGTATATTTATATAATGCAGATAGAGCAGGTTCAAGATACTATGACATTTTGCAAAATGAAACAGCGACTGGTGACGATTTTAGATCAGGACGTTTTAACCCAGATTTTACTAATAAAATTACAGCTATTATGATTAATCCATTCCTGAAATATCAAGGTTTAGAATTCTTTGGAACGGTTGAAATTACTTCAGGTAGAAGCTTAGCAGAAACAGACAGAAGAAAAACACAGCAGTATGCAGGGGAACTTGTGTATAGGTTTGGTAAATCAGAAAACTTTTACGTAGGTAGTAGATATAATATGGTAAATGCTGAATTAATGAGTGGTGACGATGTTAGTATTAACAGAATTCAAGCAGGTGCTGGTTGGTTTATGACCAAAAATATATTAGTAAAAGCAGAGTATGTTAATCAGTCTTATAAAGATTATCCTACAGGAACTCTCTTAGATGAGGGGGCTTTTAAAGGAGCGGTATTAGAAGCGGTTATAAGTTTCTAAACTAATTTTAAAATGTAAAACAGGTCTTATTTTAGCAGTTAAAATTGTTAGTTATCTTGAGACTTGTTTTACTTTTTATAAAAACACGAAAATTTTAATTTTTATGCTTTTAAATAAAACATTAATTTACTTTACCCTAATTGTAACAACAGTTTTTGCCGTTAGCACTACTGTTACAGAAACTTCTTCAGTTATACTTACCGAAAAAAGTAGGTTATTTATAAATGGAAAGAGTAACGTAAATAACTTTTCTTGTCTTTATAATATAGATAAAATAAAAAATCCCATTGCGGTGACTTATTCTGTTAAAGACAATAAAATACACTTTAATAAAACAACACTACTTTTAAATAATACCCATTTTGATTGTGGTGGAAATGGAATTAACAGAGATTTTCTAAAAACGTTAAATACCGCTAACTATCCGCAAATAGCTTTAACGCTAAATCAAATTGAGACAA
The DNA here is from genome assembly GCA_018067115.1 of Bizionia sp. GTDB lineage: Bacteria > Bacteroidota > Bacteroidia > Flavobacteriales > Flavobacteriaceae > Bizionia. The sequence continues at coordinate 2,405 of JAGPVI010000021.1, forward strand.
CAGAAACTCCTTCTGTTTTAAGCGCTTTAATTACTATACAAATTGCCGGTGTTTCACGTAATTATAATATTCCAGTAGACGTTGTAAAGCATAAAATGTTAAATGTAAACGGGCAATTAAAATTAGAGTTAACAGATTTTAATTTAAAAGCGCCAAGTAAACTTTTCGGAATTATTTCTGTAGAGGATAACATCGAAATTAACTTCAATTTGGAAATTGAGGAGCAGTAAAGTCAGTATTCAAGCTGTTTTGTTATTCTAAATAGATACAGATAACCGTGCTTTTAGTTCTCAATAGAATAAACAATTCATTTTAAAAGTCGCATTAATCGCAATAGTTGTTTAGACAAAACATTTTAAGTAAATAGCAGGAGTTAGTCTTTAGTCCAGTAATAAAGCAGTCTAATCTTTCTTATCTGGCAATAATGTTTTCAATTCTATAAAAGTAATTTCTGGTCGCATACCAATTCTAGCAGGAAAACCCAGCCAGCCCAAACCGCGGTTAACATAAAGGTATTGCGTTTTGTGCTTGTAAAGTCCAGCCCAATGTTTAAACTTATATTTTATAGGGCTCCATTGTAAGTTTTTATACTGGAAGCCGGCTTGCATACCGTGTGTATGGCCAGCAAGGGTTAGTGTAATATCTGTTTTGTCCTTGACCTCTTTTTCCCAATGTGTAGGATCGTGAGACAATAAAATTTTAAAAGGTATATTTTCAACACCCGCCAATGCATCTTTTAAATTTCCGTATTGTTTAAACGGTGGGTTTCCCCAATTCTCTACACCTAATAATGCAATTTGCTCGGTATTTTTTGTGATGATTTTAGATTCATTAAGTAATAATTTAAAATTAATAGTCTGAAAAAAGTTTTTAATCATATCAAAATTTTCTTGCTTTAATTCCGGAGTTTCCCATAGGCTGTAATCGCCATAATCATGATTGCCTAAAATAGCATACTTCCCTTCTTTGGCTTCTAATCCTTTAAAAACAGTATCCCAACCTCGTAATTCCCAAGCGTAGTTATTCACTAAATCGCCAGTTATAAATATATAGTCCGGTTTTAAAGCGTTTATTTTCTCGATCGCATTTTTTAATTTCGTGTATTTGTAATTAAAACTTCCTAAATGTAAATCGGAAATCTGTACAATTTTTAACCCATCGAAAGACGTTGGTAGTTGGTTAGACTCTATAGTTTTATGGTAGACTTTAAACCTGTATATAGCTTTTAAAATACCGTAAAGGATTGTAAAAAAGGGAAGGAAACCTGATAAGACTCCTATAACAGGAATTATAATTAACGATTTAGTATCAGAAAACAAAAAGTTGGTGAAATATAGAATTGAAATGACAAGAATAAAAGCCAATTTTGGAACAAAAGATAAAACACCAAGCCCGTAAAATCTTGAAATAAGAACTTGTTTTCTAGTGGGATTAATATTGTCTAACGTCATTTTTAAAACTAGGATAGATACGATTATTCCTACCGTAAATACCCAGAACAACGTGTAAATAAGTATTTTAAAAACGGAAGAATCTACAAATTGTATTATAGATTGTAACCAGTAAAAAGCTGCGCTATCCACCAATAAAATGGCAACGCATAACAAAACAATAGTAAAAATAGAAAATGATTTCATTGTTGTTATTTTTGAAGTCTTTTTTGTCTCTAAGATATAGTCTTAACGGGATACAGCCAATTATCGCTCCTATTCATTTCCCCATTTTTTATTATCAAGATGCTGCTCATTATTATTGAATTGTTTGGCTACAGGC
>JAGPVI010000028.1 GCA_018067115.1 Bizionia sp.
CACAACCACAAGCAATATCTCCAAATTTTAAGTCAGATAAAGTTTCTGTATTGTGTTTTTCAATGGTATGCTGTACAATATATTTTCTAATATATTCTGGTGTGAAAACAGCTCCGTTTACCTCTTTGTCTTGAGGAGAAATGACAAACTCAAAAAGCTCTATTAATTCTTCAATATCAAATGTATTATTGTCAAAAAGTTTAATAAAGTCATTAACTTGTTCAATTCCTTTTTCTTCCGAGATTATTAATTCATTGATAAATTTATTTTCTACATTTTCAATTTTATTAACTATCAAAAATGAAGACACTAAAAGACGATTGACATCTTTAGTGTCGTACGAATATTCTTTTAGATATTTTAGTATACTTTGATTCACCCTGAAAGTTTAAGAATTAAATAATTGAGGACAAATCATATTAGGACTCCAGATAGCACTTGTTGAGATTTCGGCCGAAGAATAATTCCATTGACTAGCATGTGTATGTATATATGGTTTTAAGAATAATTCTTGATACTCTTCAACTAAATTGATATACTCACTGCTTTCAGCTTTTATTTTTTTCCAAATGTTTGGAAAAAAGTTAGAGAGAGTAAAATCTATCCCTAAAACAGCTTCCATAGGATAATGAGCAATTCTAGGACTGTCAAATACAAGTAAATTCCCAGTATCAATCATGTTTTCTTGTTCCGCTAATTTTCTGCCACCAAATTGGAAGTGATAAATTGGATGAGGGTATTCACCTTCTCCATCATGTTCATTCATAATATGTCTATCAAGATGATATGAGGTTATTAGTTGTTTATTACCTTCTTCTGAGAATTTCGTTCCCTCTATGACAATGTTAAATTCTAACCATTCAAAAGGGTCTTTCATTGATTTTAAATCATTACAATTACCTATGGTTTTAATGTCTAGGATAAGTTTTAAATCTTTACAATTTTCTGGTTTGGTATGGCGTGGAATAGAATCAAAATTAAAAATCAAACGACCTAAATTATATTCCCATAAATTATTATTAGAGCCTTTCTCTGGTATTTGAGGAATAATCTCTTTATTTCTTAGTGCTGAAATTGCACTTTCGAAAGAACTTATCTCTGCAGTAGGAAAAAATTCATAAATAATTCCTGATAGCCTTCTCAAATCTGTAGCTAACTTTCTCCTATTTTTCATTATTTCGTTAGAAGCAGCCATTATTTATATTCTGATTTAATATCTTCAAACCTTTCTCTCTCGGCTGGGTTAAGTAAAACCCCTTCATTTATAGCATCTCTTTCAAGAATTGATTCTAAAGAAATATATCTTTTGTCTTGCCAATTCAATAAATTTCCATCTACCAAGAAACCATCTTTAGGGTCTAATGGCTGCTTATAAACTTGACAAATAGTCCAAAATTTTGTGCTTGTAGTTTTTGCAATTGGTTGAGCTTCTTTTAATTCAGTTAAATCAAATTTTTCTCTTATTAACTTTACTCTTTCTGATGCTGTTAATTGAATTAGTGATTTATTGAAATTTGAATTCCACCAATTTATAACATCATAAGCCCACCATCTATCGAATGATGTACTGAATATTCCTGTGTATTTAAATTCTTCTATTTTAGCTTTTAAGTTGTCCCAATCATCTGAGTTCTCAAAATCCACTCCAAGTCTTGCTGCTAAAATATATTCATCTATCAGAACTCCTGATTTATAAATTACTTCATTAAATATATATTGTGAAATTTCAGAAATTGAAGTTTCTTTACCGCTAAGATATTTAGAAGTAAAAATTTTATTAGGAATTTCATTGTCTGTAGACAAAGCTAAAAGATGGTTGAAATTTGTTTTTTCTTTTTGAATTTTTATGTAGGCGTTTGTTATAGAGTGTATTATTGATTCATAGTAAACACCATTTTTACCAATACTTCCTTTGGGAATAGTGAAGTCAAATAAATCATGACTAGAAGTGTCAGGGTCGTAATATTTTTTAAGGTTAGCAATACTAGAAATTAAAAAAATAGGGAAAGCAGTTTCAATTCCATTTTCGCTGAAATATTTAGTTTTAATTCCAGTTGCAAGACTCGGTGCTGTGAAACTTGCAGTTCTTTCTCCTTTTTGATTTCCATCTAATTTTAAGTCAAGAATTAAAGCATCTATATTTGTCTGGTTCGCTACTATCTCATTAATTAATTCTTCAAAATTGGTTGGCTTTATTATGGTTATTTCTATTAAGCCATTTTTTGATAATCCATCTGCAAATGCTTGACTATTCTCAGAAGTCTCGTCATCTATGTATAATACTTTATATTTCTTCATGTTCGTCTATTTCTTCTTGTGTAGCAATTGGGATTAAAATCTTAAAATTGGTTGAAAAACCTTCAGGAGAATTTTCAATAGAGATTTCCCCATTATAACTTTCAATAATGTCTCTAACTATTTTAAGGCCTAATCCTGTACCTGACAAATCATCTGTAGATGATGATTTGTGACCTTTAGGACTAGAGGTTGTAAAAAAAGCATTAAATATTTTTTCTTGATTTTCTAATGGAATTCCAATTCCGTTATCAATAAATTCAATAAAAATAAATTCATCTTCTTTTCCAGCTTTTATTAAAATTTTTCCATCTGTTTTATTTGTTCTCTTTATTGCTTTTTTTGAATTGCTGTAAAGATTAAATAG
>JAGPVI010000034.1 GCA_018067115.1 Bizionia sp.
GATTTCCAAAAGGTAGCCCCAATAGTTTTTGGTATAATCTCTGAAGCGACAAGTATTAAAATTGTCATTATTGTAGAAACAACACCCACCATTAAATCTTCGGTAAAGGTAACGCCTAATACCGTTTGGGTTTGCGAGCCATAGAGTTCTGTATAAGCTACTTTTGCTTGTACACCAACTAAAATAGCACCTACAGTATGTGCAATGGTGTTTAAGGTTAAAATAGCAATTAGTGGCCTGTCGACATCCTTTTTTAAAGCCTCTAAATCTTCGGCATAGCTTTTACCTTCTTTCTTTTTTAGTGAAATAAAAGTAGGGGTGACACTTAATAAAACAGCTTCTAGTATTGAGCATAGAAACGAAAAAAATATGGATATAAAAGCGTAAAGAAATAATAAGCTCATTAGCTAAAGAATGTGTTTAAGGATTAATTTTTAATAGGCAAAAGATATGAAATTACGAACACTTATTAATTTTGTTGTTAAATTATCTTAAAAGGCAATGTTAATGAGTGGTCTTATTTATTTAAGAGTTTAACGATATCTTTTGCAAAATAGCTTGCAATAATATCTGCTCCGGCGCGCTTGATAGCTGTAATTTGCTCTAACATAACAGCGTCGTGATCTAACCAACCTCTTTCGGCAGCTGCTTTTAGCATAGAATATTCTCCAGAAACTTGATAAACGGCAACAGGCACATCGACCGCATTTTTAATCTCGCGAACAATATCTAAATAGCATAATCCTGGTTTTACCATAACAATATCGGCACCTTCGTCTATATCCATTTCGGTTTCTCTAATCGCTTCGAAGCGATTAGCATAATCCATTTGATATGTTTTTTTGTCTTTTGGTACATCTATAAGATCGGCAGGGGCAGAGTCTAGGGCATCGCGAAAGGGTCCGTAAAAAGCCGAGGCGTATTTTGCAGAGTAACTCATTATACCTGTATCGGTATAACCTTCGTCTTCTAGTAATTCGCGAATAGCCAAAATACGACCGTCCATCATATCGCTAGGAGCAACAAAATCTGCTCCGGCAACAGCGTGCGATAAACTCATTTCTGCTAAAACTTCTACAGACGCGTCGTTTAATACTTTTCCGTTTTCGATAATTCCATCGTGACCAAGTGATGAATAGGGATCGAGGGCCACATCTGTCATCACTAACATCTCCGGACACGCATTTTTAACGCTCTTCACCGCACGTTGCATTAGTCCGTTAGGGTTAAGAGCTTCGCTACCACTATGGTCTTTTAAATGGTCTGGTACTTTTGCGAATAATAACACCGATTTTAAGCCGAGATTCCAAAGGTCTTTTACTTCTTTTTCCAAAAGGTCTAAACTAAAACGAAAGTAATTTGGCATAGAAGGGATTTCTTCTTTTATACCTTTACCTTCAGTAACAAATAAAGGCACAATAAAATCGTTAGGAGAGATAATGGTTTCTCTAACTAAGCCTCTAATTGCATCGTTTGCTCGTAATCGTCTGTTTCTTTTTAATGGGTACATACTATATTATTTTAGATGCAAAAACGGTGTTTTGCATTGTGTTTATTGTTTGGATTGGGCATAACCTAAGTAATACCAAATAGCGTTTTCTTTTACAAATTTAGAGTTTTCATGAATACAATCTGCTGCGCCTTTATCGGTAAAAAAAGCGTTGAATTCTACAGTAGTTTCCGTACTGTTTAAAATCTCTAGTTTTATCCATTGCACCGATTTTGCCCAAGTAACAATAGCCTCTTTTTCTTTAACTGGTCGCGTACTCTCATGATGCGTTTGCATTAAGTAGTCGCCATTTGCCAATACAAAGGCACTGTATCGTGAGCGCATAAGTTGCTCTGCTGTTTCTGTTTTTCCACCGTTAAGATGAAAAACTTCGCAACAGGATGCGTAAGGTGTGTTTGTTCCGCAGTAGCACGTCATTATTTCGATTTTATGATTTTAAAAAAAACGTCTAAACCCATTCTATGGGGTTTTGTAATACTTCTATTAGTTTAGCTTCTTCGCTGCCTGGCTCTGGATTATGATCGTAAACCCATTGCACATGCGGTGGTAAACTCATTAAAATACTTTCTATTCTTCCGTTTGTCTTTAATCCGAAAAGTGTGCCTTTATCGTGAACTAAATTAAACTCTACATAACGACCACGACGAATTTCTTGCCATTTGCGTTGTGCATTTGTATACGGTAACTCTTTTCTTTTTTCTGCAATAGGAACATACGCCTCAATAAAACTGTCTCCCACTTCGGTTACAAAATTATACCAATTGTCCATTGTCATATCTTCTGAAGCTTTGCAGTAATCGAAAAATAATCCTCCAATTCCACGGCCTTCATTTCTATGACTGTTATAAAAATACTCGTCACAACGGGCTTTATATTTAGGGTAAAATTTAGGATTGTGGGCGTCGCATGCTTTTTTAGATACTTTATGAAAATGCTCAGCGTCTTCTTCAAATAAATAATAGGGTGTTAAATCTTGACCGCCGCCAAACCATTGGTCTACAATATTTCCGTCTTTGTCGTACATTTCAAAATAGCGCCAGTTAGCATGTACGGTCGGCACCATTGGGTTTGTTGGGTGTAATACTAAACTTAGTCCGCAGGCAAAAAAGTCGGCATCTTCAACGCCAAAATACTTTTGCATAGAGTCTGGTAGTTTACCGTGAACCCCAGAAATATTAACGCCTCCTTTCTCGAATACATCACCGTTTTCAATAACTCGGGTTCTTCCGCCGCCACCTTCTGGTCGCTCCCATAGATCTTCTTTAAAAGTGGCTTTGCCATCTACACGCTCTAATGCAGCTGTAATTTGGTCTTGTAATTCGTGTATGTATTTAAAAAATTTATCTTTCATTCTGTAAGGTGTATAGCTCCATATCTAATGAAGGGTTGTGCGTTGGTTTTAATCCGTTGTTTAACGTGCCGGTCCAAGTAAAACCATTGTTGGTAACACTCTTTATACTTGCAATATTTGTTTTATGAATATTAGCGATGAGGCTTTCTAAAGTTAAGGTTTTAAAAGCATATTGAGAAAGGGCCTTTATGGCTTTTGTAGCAATACCTTTGCCTTGTAAATTATAATCTACGCAGCAAATACATTCTCCTTGTTTAGCTTCCCAATCTAGATTTTTAATATAAATAATGCCTATAATATCGCCAGTAATCGTCTTTTTTATAGTGAATAGAAACGCTTCTTTATTTTTAAACTGTTCTATTTTCTTTTTAACAAATGAATTAGAAAGTTCTTCGGTTAGATTTTTAGCCAGCATATCTGGGCATGCAGCTTCAAAATGCTCGTAATTTGAAGATAACAACTCGTGAATTTTATGTGTGTCGTAGGCTTCAATTTTATCTATATGGTAGGTTTCAAAAACAGCTATCATTGTAGTGTTTTTTGACCTGTTATTTTTTTAGTGGAAATCAATCGGTCTTCAGCAGTTAATAAATCGACAGTTTTAATGGAAGCGGCAGTTACAGAAAGCGGTAAGACTAAAATAATCCCAATTACGGGAATCAGTAAAAACAGCATAAAAACGATGCCGTTTCCAATAGCAAGTCCCTTATTGTTTTTTACAAAATTGATGCTTTCTTTATAATTTAAATGACGCTCTAAAGTGTAATCCATATTTCCAAAGCCAGCGTAAAAAGCCTGTGTTAAAAACAATAAAACAGTAGAGAATATCCCGATAACAGGAAAAAAACCCATAATTAAAATAGGAATGGTTAGTATGATTTCGAACGCTAAATTCCTTACGTTTATTCTAATGCCGCGCCATAATTGTTCTTTAAAAGAGGTGTTACGGTGTTCGTGGCGTTCTGTTCCTAATAAATGGGCTTCTATTTTCTCGGACACCGGACTCATAAACGGCGCTGAAAATGCCATAATAATGTGTTTGTAAAGTATAAAGCCTAAAACAACCACGAGTAAAGCACCTATAAAATTAGAGACTGTGGTAAAAGTTTCTTTACCCCAGTCCCAAACCCAGATATTTGCTACAAATGCACCAATAGGTTGCGATAAACCATAGGCTAGAAAGCCGATAATAATAGCGGTAAAAATGCTAATACCAATGGGTACGAAAAAGTATTTCCAAAGTTTTAATTTTGAAATTAAAGCAAACGCTCCTGTGTAGGCTTTAATACCTTGAAAAATGTTTTTCATACTATCGCTAACTCTTAATTTTAGTAAGAGAACTGTTTATGGTTTTGATGCGAAATTGTGAAGTCCGTTTAGGTTACGACGGACTTTTATATTCTTTCACAGCGTCAATAAATGCTTTAGCATTCTCTAATGGAATATTAGGTAAAATACCGTGGCCTAAATTCACAATGTATTTATCTTTTCCGAAATCGTTAATCATTTGAGTCACCATTTTTTTAATCTCTGCAGGTGGCGAAAATAATCTAGTCGGATCGAAATTTCCTTGAAGTGTAATGTTTCCGCCAGTTAAGTAACGTGCGTTTCTTGCTGAACACGTCCAATCGATTCCTAATGCAGAAGCACCAGATTTAGACATTTCATCTAAAGCAAACCAACAGCCTTTTCCAAATGCAATAACTGGAGTTTCCTCTTTTAAGGCATCGATAATTTGCTGAATATATTGCCAAGAAAATTCTTGATAATCTACAGGAGATAACATACCGCCCCAAGAATCGAAAAC
>JAGPVI010000041.1 GCA_018067115.1 Bizionia sp.
AGGTTTAAGTGGTACGTTTAGTAACTTATTAATTCCGTTGCAAATTGGTGCACGAGATATGGCCTCAGGATTCCTTAATATGGTATCTTATTGGTTATTCTTTATCTCTAGTGTTATTATGGTTGGCTCTCTTTTTGTAGAAGCAGGACCAGCAGCAGCAGGTTGGACAATCTACCCACCATTAAGTGCATTACCAATGGCACAAGGGGGATCTGGATTAGGAATGACGTTATGGTTAATATCTATGGCGATATTTATTGCGTCTTCTTTATTAGGATCTTTAAATTACGTTGTTACCGTACTTAACTTAAGAACTAAAGGGATGTCTATGACAAGACTTCCGCTTACTATTTGGGCATTCTTTGTAACTGCTATAATAGGTATTGTATCATTCCCAGTATTATTATCTGCAGCCTTATTATTATTAATGGATAGAAGTTTTGGTACGTCTTTCTTCTTGTCAGATATTTTTATTCAAGGAGAAGTATTACACTACCAAGGTGGTTCTCCAGTATTATTCGAACACTTATTTTGGTTCTTAGGGCACCCAGAGGTATATATTGTAATATTACCTGCAATGGGATTGGTATCAGAAATTATGGCATCAAATTCACGTAAACCTATTTTTGGTTACCGTGCAATGATCGCTTCTATTTTAGCGATTGCATTCCTTTCAACTATTGTTTGGGGTCACCATATGTTCGTTTCAGGAATGAACCCTTTCTTAGGATCGGTATTTACATTTACAACTTTATTAATCGCAATTCCATCGGCTGTAAAAGCTTTCAACTGGATTACTACTATCTGGAAAGGTAATATTCAAATGAATCCAGCGATGTTATTCTCAATCGGTTTCGTGTCTACCTTTATTACTGGTGGTCTTACAGGAATCATTTTAGGAGATAGTGCTTTAGATATTAACGTTCACGATACGTATTTCGTTATTGCTCACTTCCACTTAGTGATGGGTATATCTGCTATCTACGGTATGTTTGCAGGTATTTATCACTGGTACCCAAAAATGTTTGGGCGTATGCTAAACAAGAAATTAGGGTATATTCACTTCTGGATTACAGCAGTGAGTGCCTACGGAGTATTTTTCCCAATGCACTTTATCGGAATGGCTGGTTTACCAAGACGTTACTACACAAACAGTAGCTTCCCGTTATTTGATGACTTAGCAGACGTAAACGTTGTTATTACAGTATTCGCTTTAATTGGTGGAGCCGTACAAATAATATATTTATATAATTTCTTTGTAAGCATTTTCTACGGAGAGAAAGCAACACAAAACCCATGGAGAGCTACTACTTTAGAGTGGACTACACCAGTAGAGCACATTCACGGTAACTGGCCAGGAGAGATTCCTCACGTACACCGTTGGGCATACGATTATAGTAAGCCAGGTCACGATGTAGACTTTGTAATGCAAAATGTACCTTTAAAAGAAGGTGAAGAAGAGCTGCAACACTAAAGCCTTTTAGAAATAAAAGAACTTATATAAAGATTAAAACTATAAAGCCTTTCTATTAATTTAGAAAGGCTTTTTGTTTTTTATTTAAAAAGTAGGGCACTCTTCGTATATTTGTTAGACTTGAGATAGCTAACCAAATAGTTTTATAACAATCTCTTTAATTAACTAAAATGTATTCAGATTTACTTTAAATCGAATAAAAATAATAAGATTTCCACTAGCGTGGGAAGTAAGTATGAACGAAAACCTAGATCCAACAAACGATAATTTTTCATCTGAAGAATTTGATATCGAAAAAAACTTAAGACCCTTATCATTTGATGATTTTAGCGGACAAGAGCAGGTATTGGAAAACCTTAAGATTTTTGTTCAAGCTGCTAATAGAAGAGAAGAAGCACTCGATCATACCTTGTTTCACGGTCCTCCAGGATTAGGAAAAACAACCTTAGCACATATTCTTGCTAACGAACTTAATGTAGGTATTAAAGTGACTTCTGGTCCAGTATTAGATAAACCTGGTGATTTAGCAGGGCTTTTAACAAATCTTGACGATCGCGATGTTCTTTTTATAGACGAAATTCACCGATTAAGCCCTATAGTCGAAGAGTATTTATACTCTGCAATGGAAGATTATAAGATTGATATTATGATTGAATCGGGCCCTAACGCTCGTACAGTTCAAATTAATCTAAATCCGTTTACATTAGTCGGTGCAACTACACGATCGGGATTACTTACAGCCCCTATGCGTGCACGTTTTGGTATTCAAAGTAGACTACAGTATTACGATACAGAGTTACTAACCACTATCATTCAACGAAGTTCAGAGATATTAAAAGTGCCTATTACAATGGAAGCCGCTATAGAAATTGCTGGCAGAAGTCGCGGAACACCTAGAATAGCGAATGCCTTACTACGTCGTGTACGCGATTTTGCCGAAATTAAAGGCAATGGGAGTATCGATGTTAAAATCGCTAAATATGCCCTCGAAGCATTAAACGTGGATGCATATGGTTTAGATGAAATGGATAACAAAATCTTAGCTACTATAATCGATAAATTTAAAGGCGGTCCAGTAGGAATTTCAACCATTGCTACAGCGGTTAGTGAAAGTACAGAAACCGTAGAAGAAGTGTACGAGCCATTTTTAATCCAGCAGGGATTTATTATGCGTACGCCTCGCGGACGCGAGGTAACAGAATTAGCGTATAAACATTTGGGGAGAATTAAGAACCCTACACAAGGTGGACTATTTTAATAGTAACTAGTAGTGATAAATAAAACTGCATATACGCAATCGATTAAATCCGAAGCCAAACGCCTCGGTTTTTTATCTTGTGGTATTAGCAAAGCAGGTTTTTTAGAGGCCGAAGCACCGCGCTTAGAAGATTGGCTTACTAAAAACAGAAACGGAGAAATGACGTATATGGAAAATCATTTCGATAAACGTTTAGATCCTACCAAGCTAGTCGAAGATTCCAAAAGTGTGATTTCTTTATTACTTAATTATTATCCTTCAGAAACACAAAAAGATCCCCAAGCCCCCAAACTTAGTAAGTATGCCTATGGGCACGATTACCATCATATTATAAAAGCAAAGTTAAAAGAACTTACCCATTTTATTCAAGAGGAAATTGGGGAGGTTTCTGGCCGTGCTTTTGTAGATTCGGCACCTATTTTAGATAAAGCGTGGGCCGCAAAGTCTGGATTAGGCTGGATTGGTAAACACAGTAACCTATTAACTCAAAAAGTAGGCTCTTTTTATTTTATAGCTGAACTTATTATAGATTTAGATCTAGATTACGACACACCGGTAACAGACCACTGCGGAACCTGTACTGCCTGCATAGATGCGTGTCCAACACAAGCTATTGTAGACCCCTATGTTGTAGATGGTAGTAAATGTATTTCCTATTTTACAATAGAGCTTAAAGACCAGCTTCCAAATGCTATGAAAGGACAATTTGACGATTGGATGTTTGGTTGCGATGTGTGCCAAGATGTGTGCCCATGGAATAAATTCTCTAAACCTCATAACGAACCGCTTTTTAATCCACATCCCGAATTATTAGAGATGACAAAGCAGGATTGGGAGGAGATAACAGAAGATGTGTTTAAAAAAGTATTTCAAAAATCGGCTGTTAAACGCACGAAATATTCAGGGCTTATGCGTAATATTGAGTTCCTAAAAGAGTAATATCCAAGTTAAAAAACTTACATTTGTGAGTCAATAATAATCAAAATAATATGAGTAAACAGAGCAGACGCAGAGAGGCATTGGTATATCATGCAAAGCCTACCCCAGGAAAAATTAAAGTCGTTCCGACAAAAAAATATGCAACACAAAGAGACTTGTCTTTAGCATATTCACCTGGTGTTGCAGAGCCTTGTTTAGAAATTGAAAAAGATAAAGATAACGCATACAAATACACAGCGAAAGGAAATCTAGTGGCTGTAATTTCCAACGGAACAGCAGTTTTAGGTTTAGGTAATATTGGACCTTTAGCTTCAAAACCAGTAATGGAAGGTAAAGGGTTATTATTTAAAATATTTGCAGATATAGACGTTTTCGATATTGAAGTAGATACTGAAGACATTGAAACCTTTATACAAACCGTTAAAATGATTGCCCCTACTTTTGGTGGAATCAATTTAGAAGATATCAAAGCGCCAGAAGCATTCGAAATCGAAAGACGTTTAAAGGAAGAGTTAGATATTCCTGTAATGCATGATGACCAGCACGGAACCGCAATTATTTCTGCAGCAGCATTGTTAAATGCTTTAGAATTATCAGAGAAAAATATTCAGGAAGTGAAAATCGTAGTCAGTGGCGCAGGTGCAGCAGCCGTATCATGTACGCGCTTGTATATGGCTTTTGGTGCTGTGCGAGAAAACATTGTGATGCTGGATAGTAAAGGCGTTATTAGAGACGATAGAGAGAGTTTAACATCGCAAAAAGCTGAGTTTGCTACCCACCGTAAAATTGATACTTTAGATGAAGCGATGGTAGATGCCGATGTGTTTATTGGCTTGTCAGCAGCAAATATAGTATCTCCACAGATGCTATTGTCTATGGCAGCAAATCCAATTGTATTTGCAATGGCCAATCCAGATCCAGAAATAGAATACCAGTTGGCAGTCGATACTAGAGACGATATTATTATGGCAACGGGACGAAGCGACCATCCTAACCAAGTAAATAATGTGTTAGGTTTTCCGTTTATTTTTAGAGGGGCTTTAGATGTTAGAGCCACTAAAATTAATGAGGAAATGAAAATGGCTGCTGTAATGGCCTTAGCTAATTTAGCGAAAGAAGCAGTGCCAGAGCAAGTAAATATTGCTTATGGCGAAACGCGCTTGTCGTTTAGTAAAGAATATATTATTCCAAAACCATTCGACCCCCGTTTAATTGCCGAAGTACCGCCTGCAGTTGCAAAAGCAGCTATGGACAGTGGTGTGGCTAAAGAACCTATAGACGATTGGGAGAAATATAAACACACACTTTTAGAGCGCTTAGGTTCTGATAATAAAATTGTCCGTTTATTACTTAACCGTGCAAAATTAAACCCTAAACGTGTTGTATACGCAGAAGCAGATCAACTAAAAGTATTAAAAGCAGCCCAAATTGCTTACGAAGATGGTATTGCAATTCCTATTCTTTTAGGACGTAAAGATGAAATCGAGCGCCTTAAAGAAGAAATAGAATTTGATGCCGATATTTTAATTATCGACCCAAAATCTGATGAAGTAAAAGATCAAAAAGATAGGTACGCAGAAGTCTATTGGAACCAACGTAAACGCCGCGGTGTAACCTTGTTTTCTGCTAAAAAATTATTGAGAGAACGTAACTTTTTTGCCGCAATGATGGTAAATGAAGGCGATGCCGATGCGTTAATTTCAGGATACTCGCAAAGTTACCCATCAGTTGTAAAGCCGATGTTAGAAGTTATTGGATTAGATTCCGGGTCGACTAGAGCAGCGACAACAAATGTAATGATGACGCAACGTGGGCCTATGTTCTTGAGTGATACTTCTATAAATATTAATCCTTCCGCTAGCGATTTAACTAAAATAGCACAGATGACGGCCGGGGTTGTTAAAATGTTTGGTATAGAACCTGTAATGGCAATGACATCCTATTCAAATTTCGGATCTTCAAAAAATCAAACAGCTATAAAAGTGCGTGAAGCGGTAACCTATTTACATAAAAGACACCCAGAATTAATTGTAGATGGCGAATTACAAACCGATTTTGCTTTAAACAAAGAAATGCTTCAAGAGAACTTTCCGTTTTCTAAATTAGCGGGTCGTAACGTAAACACCTTAATTTTTCCAAACTTAGAGTCGGCAAATATTACGTATAAGCTTTTAAAAGAATTAAACAATTCAGAATCTATAGGGCCAATAATGATGGGAATGCGCAAACCCGTGCATATCCTGCAGTTAGGAGCTAGTGTAGACGAAATTGTAAATATGACAGCAATAGCAGTTGTCGATGCGCAACTAAAGCAAAAACGCGAAGCACAAGCCACAATTATAGAGTGAAAATTTATCCAATAATTTTATTACATTTGAACGTTAACAAGTTATTGTAAATGATTACACACTTAAAAGGGAAATTAGTAGAGAAAAATCCAACCAACGTCGTTATCGATTGTAACGGCGTTGGCTATTTTATAAATATCTCATTACATACTTTTTCGCAAATTCCAGACCAAGAAAATATAGCGCTATTTACCCATCTTCAAGTTAAAGAAGATTCGCATAGCCTTTATGGTTTTATCACTCCGGGAGAACGCGAAGTATTTAGGTTGTTAATATCCGTTAGTGGTATTGGTACTAATACAGCACGTACTATGTTATCGTCGTTAACACCACAACAAATTAAAGAGGGAATTGCTAGCGAAGATGTGGCACTTATTCAATCTGTTAAAGGAATAGGTTTAAAAACCGCACAGCGCGTAATTATCGATTTAAAAGATAAGATTATAAAAATTTACGATATCGATGAAGTTTCTGTTAATAAAAACAATACCAATAAAGAAGAAGCGTTATCTGCTTTAGAGGTTCTTGGATATGCCAAAAAACAAGCCGATCGCGTT
>JAGPVI010000042.1 GCA_018067115.1 Bizionia sp.
GTGGAATAAGCTTAAATGAGTTTAAGCAAATAGCTGTAAAAATGAAGACAATTGCAAATGAAGAGTATACCTGGGCACGAATAGCCAAGGGGTATCAAAAATTAATGAGTGAATAGTTAAGAAACTATTATAATAAAAATGGTTTAATATGTTTTTTTACTTAAACTCTAAGTACAATTTTTTATAAATTTAAGGTTAGCTGTTGTTGTGTCGCAAATTGTTGTTATTTTTGCCCGACTTTAAACGTTTATACGATTGTGCTTTACTTTTTTAGAATGTATACTATGGGAGCAAAAAGTGTATTTTACCGCAAACGTTTACAGGAGATTAATAACATGTATACCCTTATTTTATGATTAAAACACAAAAAATCCAGTTTCTGTTATGCGCTCTATGTGGTGTTATACTAAGCAGCTGCGTGAGTAATAAAGAGATTTTATACTTTCAAGACGCCGATAGTTTTAAGGAAACCACTGTAGAATACCGTGAAAACACGGTGCAGCCAAACGATATTTTATCGGTTACTATAAGTGCAGCGATACCAGAAACGGCAATTCCGTATAATCGAAATACGAGTTCTAATTTTGGGACAAATCTAGATATTCTTAAACTGCAAGGGTATTTGGTAAGTCCAGAAAGCCTTATTTCTATACCGGTATTAGGAAAAGTAAACGTAAAAGAACAGACAACTTCTCAATTAGAACAGACTATTGCCAATCTTTTAGAAACGGGCGGTCATTTGGTAGACCCTATAGTCTCTGTGCGCTTGCTAAATGCAAAGGTTACGGTATTGGGTGAGGTGGCACGTTCTGGAACTTTTACCTTTACAGAGCAGTATTTAAGTGTACCACAGGCCTTAGGTTATGCGGGCGATTTAACCATTAATGGTCGTCGAGATGACGTGTTATTAATTCGCGAAACAGACGGTGTGCGCAGTATAACACATATTGATTTAACCACTGCCAATTGGATTGAGAATCCAGAATATATGATTAAGCCTAACGATGTATTGGTGGTGCAGCCTAATCGTGCTAAAGTAAAAACAGCAGGGTATGTAGGGAATGTATCTACCATTGTGGCCATTGTTTCTGTTGTTTTAAGTGCCACTATTTTAATTACTCGATAAACGATACCTATGTATAATCAAATAGATCAAGACCCTGAAAACGACGCTATAGATATTAAAGGTATTATAAAACAGTACCTTATGTACTGGCCTTGGATAGCGATAAGTATTGTAATTGCCTTACTTGGTGCTTTTTTATACTTACGCTATACGCCAGATAGCTATAATACGACAGCAAAAGTTAAGATTTTAACCGAAAAGGAAGCGACAGATTTGGCTTTGGATTTGGATAAGATTTTAGGAAAAGGTAATGTGAATTTAGAAAATGAACGTGCGGTTTTCAAATCCTTTCGTATAAACCGTAAGGTTGTCGAGCAACTTAACTTACAGGTCTCTTATTTTCAAACGGGACGTATTAAGGAGACGCAAGTATTTAATCCACCGTTTACAGTGGTAACTGTGCCACAAGAAGATAGTAAAACGCTTGCTACTACTTTTGAAATTACGATTCTACCAAGAGGGTATAGTTTAAAAAATCTTGAAACTGAAGAGACGTTTGTTACGCCTACTTTTTATTTCGATACACCAACTGCGGCCTTTCCGTTTACGATAACCCCTCGAGATACTAAGGGAATACTCCCTGGAGACAATCCTGTATATACTGTTTCTATTAGCAGTGAAAGCAAGGCTACACAAGGTTTATTAAAGAATATAACTATTTCTCCCGACGGAAAAGATAGCGATATTTTAGTATTGAGTCTAGATGCTACTAGTTCTGACAAGGCACAAGCTATACTAAACACACTAATTGAGGTCTATACCGAAGATGGTATTATAGACAGACAAGAAGTCTCTAAACGTACCATTACTTTTATTGACGAACGTTTTAAATTTCTCGCTACCGAGTTAGACTCTATTGAAGTAGCCAAAGGGAACTATAAGCAAGGTAATAATATTAGCTTTTTTGAAGCCGATGCTACCTCTATTCTTGAAAAACGAGCTGTTAAAGATGAGCAGTTATTTGCAGTAGAAACGCAATTACTATTAGCCGATGTGTTACAGAACAGTATGGCTAACGATGAAGATTTTAATTTGTTACCCGCAAATATAGGTCTTGATAGTGGTGCTGTGAATAATTTGGTGAACGATTACAATACAGCTGTATTAGAGTACAATAAATGGAAGGCTAGTGCTGGCGATAGTAACCCTAAAGTTAAAATACTAAAGCAATCTATTTTAGATCTTAATAGAAATATTGGGAGTTCGTTAACCGGTTATAAGAATCAGTTAGAGCAGACGCTAAAAAAGAATAAGCGTGCCCAGAGTGTCGCGCAACAGTCTTTTATGACTTTGCCGAATAAAGAGAAAATATTACGTAGTATTGAACGCGAGCAGTTATTAAAGGAGAATTTATATCTTTTATTACTCCAAAAACGTGAGGAAGCCGCTATTACTATGGCTATTACAGCTGCTAATGTTAAGGTTATTGATTACGCCATTACGAACTCTATGCCTGTGGCTCCTAAACGTAAAATAATATTTTTGGGCGCTTTATTGCTGGGCGTATTTTTTCCTGTAGGCGTGTTGTATTTGAAGTTTTTAACCAATACTAAAATTTATACAGGTAAGGATATTGAAGCTATTAACTCTAAAAATCCAGTTCTAGGAGAAATACCTTCTATTGTAGATGCTAAAGATTCCTTATTAGAAACTTCTGGAAATTCGCAAACTGAGGAGGCTTTTAGAACATTAGTGCATAATTTAAATTTTATGCAGGTACAAAAGCCTAAAGAAGGTGGGCGCGTTATAGCGATGACGTCTTCTGTGAAAGGAGAAGGGAAAACTACAGTGTCCTTTAATGTGGCACAGACCTACTTTCATTTAAAAAAGAACGTTTTATTGGTAGGTGCCGATTTAAGAAATCCGCAATTACACCCGTTTGTTAACGAGTCGAAAGAAACCTCTGGGCTGTCTAATTATTTAAGTGATAAAACAACC
>JAGPVI010000056.1 GCA_018067115.1 Bizionia sp.
TCTCGGTGAATTAATAGTGCAGGAATCGGGATTAGTAGAAATTTTTTATTTAATGAAAAATACTCGTCTTTTACTTTTCCTTTAAATTCCATAGTTTTTGTAACTAAATCGTTTTCTATTAAACTTACTTTCAACTCTGTCTCGTTTGTAAGTTCAATTTTTACAAATGAATTTTCAGGAACTAAAGAAAAATCTCCTTTAAAGGTATCGTTATCAGCAAGAATATTCCAAAGTCCTTTGTATTTGTCATTTCCAATTTGATTTTTGTAAACGCCATTTATTCTTTCGGTTGAAAATTCAGCCGGTAAGTTTTTACTTTGGTTTATTAATTTCTTTGTCGAAAGGCAACTTGTCATTGCAAAGCAAATAATCAGAAGGATGTATTTTAATGTTTTCAGGAGGTTCGTTTTAAATTAACTACAACCCTAGTATAACAGTTTAAACTAAACAGATAAAAGGCCTAGTAAGTAGTATACGTGTTGTTTTTTATTAATAATGCCATTAAGCAGACTTACCCAAAGCAATTCGGTTTTAGGTTGGGTAGTGGTTAATAGCGCGTACAATATAGATAATACTTTTTATATTATGTTAAAGAAACCCGTAAATGTAAATGTTTGGTGTAAAGGGAGTAGAAGGGTATTTGTTTTTTGTGCTGTCCCTGCGTATAGTTTTAGGAGGCTAGGCTTTAAAATACGCTAATATATCTCTTGGCTGGCAATTTAAAGACTTGCTTCTAGTGGTTTTGTCATATTATAGTTTTGTAATCTACTTCTTTTCTTCACGTAAAATCTTCTCCATTTTTCTGCCTTTAGCAAGTTCATCTACCAACTTATCTAAATACCTGGTTTGTTGGGTAAGATCATTATCTATCTCTTCAATTCTATAGCCACAAATAACACCTTTAATAAGGTGCGCATTAGGGTGTAGTTTGGCCTGTTCAAAGAATGTTTTAAAGGTCACCTTATCTGTAATGAGTTCTTGAATTTTAGTGTTGTTAAACCCCGTTAGCCACTCTATTACTTGGTGCAACTCTTCTATAGTTCTGTCTTTTTTTTCTACTTTAGTAACGTAGTGTGGGTATACCGATGCAAATGTCATATTTGCTATACGTTCATTATGTTCTGCTGTAACTTTCATAAGGGGTAAAAGAAATTTAATGTTGTTTTAAGAATGTGTTCTAATTGTTTTCTACATTAGTTTTTATATCTAAAAGGTCTTTGTAAATGAGTTTTTTCATCGATTTTTTTAAGAGAGCCCCAAAAACAACTCCCATAACTTTACCTTTAAAAGTAACAGCTTCCGAACTAAATTCCATAGCAAAATACGTCGTGTTTTCGTGTTCTGTAAGTTTTAAAGTCGTTTGATAGATAGCACCATTACTTTCGGCCCTAGTAACATAATGACTAAGTTCTACAGCTTCTGTAATCCACATAGTTTCGGTGGCAGACTTACCAAATACTGTACGTGTTTCCTTCCATTTTAAGCCTACTAATGTGTTTTCTGGAGTGTGTAACATCTCAATGTTCTCAATTCCAGAAATTAGTTGCACAGAATTTTCTATAGCTGTAATAGCCTTCCATACTTTTTCTTTCGGTGCGTTTATGTCTATAGCTACTGTTAGTTTCATAAGCTTATTTTATTTACTATTGGTAATAATTTTTTATTCTCAGAACGTAGCGCACTAATAATATAGTAATGCAGAACTCTTTTGTAAACGTTCTTCGTAATGGCTTGGGGTATTCTTGTAAAAGTGGGATACCTCGCGGCAATTTCCGTTAAAAATTTAAAACCGCCTTAATAACTGGTTATTTTTTTAGTCGATATTTTCAGTATTTTGCATAAAATCGAACGAGCCTTTTCGTAAGTTGATTCCGTATTCTAAATAGGCTTTTAAACACGCTAGAAAGTTTGCCCATCCCGAAGAATTACTTAAAGCCCATTTTAAGTTTTTTTCATTTACAGCTTTATGGCCTTCCTTAACTCTTACCAAGGTACTGCCGTCTGCCATTGTTTTTAAGGTTATAGTAACGACCGTTTCGGGATCCCAAACAAAGGAAATTAATCGATTTTTTTCGAGCGTAACAGCACGCACAGTGAATTGGTCTGGAAATTCTGGGAACTTCCAAACCACGTCTTTTCCTGTTTCTAATGGGCCACTACTTTCAGAGATAAAATATTTGGTCATTATCTCTGGGTTTACGATGCCATTAAAAACAGCGTCTATAGGTTTCTGAATTTGTAACGCTGCTTTAGATTCAAGTTTCATTGTTTTATTTTATAGTGTGTTATTCGTTTATTTTTAGCCTCGTTTTAGCTGTGTAAAATCTGTTAAGTCTTTTCCATCGTATCGATATAGTAGGCCATATCTGCCACCAAACCAAACATTTTTATTACTATCCTGGGTAATAAAACGTAATTCTACAAGTTTGTGTTCGCTATCGAAAGGAACAGATGTAAATGTATTACCATCAAACCATGACACGGAACTTTCTCTAAAACTACCAATCCATAATTTTCCAGAATCGTCTTGATAGAAACAAGACACCATATTATTGTTTAGGCCGTCTGTTTCATTATAAAAGCTAAAGGTGCCTTTAGTATAACAAATTAATCCGTTGTCCAAAGTGCCAAACCATAGGGTTCCATTTTGGTCTTTAAAACTTGAAAAAATCATATCGTCCGTAAGTCCGTCTTCCAGAGAAAAGTTTTCAAAAACCTTTCCGTCGTAACGCGTTATTCCGCCGTGTGTCTGTGAGGTAAACCAAATATTGCCAGCGTTGTCTTCTACAATGCTTTGAATAACGTTGTTGTAAACCTTATCATCAGGATGGATTCGCCCTTTAAATTTTAAATACGAAGTGAATGTTTTACCATCAAAATGGTAAGCACCACCAGCCATGGTGCCCAGCCAAAAATCACCAGATTTGTCTTGTATTAAAGAAAGTACTTCTTCGGTGACTCTACTTCTAAACCCGGTGTCTTTAGAAACACTAGGTATAGCTTCTTGTGGTAGTGGGTAATTAATAAACGTTTTGCCATTAAAACTACACAGTCCTTTAGCTGTGGCAAACCATAAAAGGCCATTCCTGCCTTCTATTACCGCATTTACTTTATTAGAGCACAGTCCGTCGTTTGTGGTGTAATTTATAAACGTAACACCATCATACTTATATACGCCTTCGGTTAAAGTGGTAAACCACATAGTCCCCTTTTTATCTAATAAGCCATTAGTAACAACATCTCTAGCATCGTGGTTTTGTGGTTTCGCATTATGGTCTACAAGTAGCGTTTTATCATTTTGAAATGTGTTATTATTTTTCGTTATTTTTTTCTGTTGACCCGTACAGGAAGTCGCGATAATAAGAAGTATACATAAGAGAAGTGATGTGCTTAGTTTTGTCATTTTTTTAAGTTTCGTCTTGCTGAAAATGATGCGTTATGTGGTTGAGAATCTAATGTACTAAATAAAAATTTAAAGCCCTCTATTTGGTCTCTAAGGAATAGGGTAGAAGGCGTACAATACTAATTTTTTTACAACCCCAAAATACGGATAGACCATTGGAACACCTTTGGCACTAGAAGTGTTTTATAAAAAGCTAATCTTGCCGCTCAATTATATGGTAAATCTACAGAGTTTGAATTGTCGAGACTGCTAAAATTAGTAATAGCTGGTTCTATTTCTTCACATAATAATGGTACGCAACAGTGGCCAAAAATAGGAAATCAAGCAAATTTTGTGTTAATTGATGCTAGTTACTCTGTTGAAGCCGTTTCGCGATTTTCTCCAGTTAAATAGCTAGTTCATAACGGGTAATTACCTACTAAATAATATTAATTATGAAAACAATTCCTTTTTTATTCCTTTTTTTATTCACCTGTGTTTCGGCACCTAAGGCAGAGGAAACACCAGTAAAAACAGAGCTAGAATTAGAAACTATGACGGTAGAAAACATCTTAGATATAGTAAATAACAGTGATTTTTCTGGACTACACTTAGCACTTAAAAATGGAGTAGATGTTAATACCACAGATAGTCAGAAAAACTCTTTATTACTAATTGCAACATGGAAAGAACATTTTGAAATGGCCAAATTATTGGTGGAATACGGAGCAGATGTCAATCTGCAAGCCACTAATTTAGATAGTGCATTTCTTTATGCCGGCGCCACAGGGCAAACAGAACTTCTAAAATTATTTTTGGCTAATGGAGCGCGTTTCGATGTTTTTAACCGCTACTATGGCTCTGCATTAATACCGGCTTGCGAACGTGGGCACGTAGAAACAGTACGGCTTTTGGCTAATACTAAAAATTACCCTATTGATCACATCAATAAATTAGGATGGACAGCCTTAATGGAAGCCGTTGTTTTAGGCGATGGCAGTAAAAAATACCAGCAAATTGTGAGCCTGTTAAAAGCGGCGGGAGCAGGAATGGATATTCCAGATTTTGATGGCATAACACCGCTGCAGCACGCTAAATCAAGAGGGTTTAAGGACATCGTTAAAATTATTAACTAGAGAGTTCTATTTTATAATTCTCTAGATACTAAATAGGCGGTATAAAGGAGGTAAAACCCTAATAGAAGGAAGGCTTCCCATCGGTCGAGTTTTTTCCTTTTACCTGTAAACATTGCGAGTATTAGAAATACTGTTCCACCCATTAAAATCAATAAATCTTGATTGAAATTTGGATTGAATTTTACTGGATTTATAAACGCGCTTATGGATAGAATTAATAACACGTTAAAAATGTTAGAACCAATAACGTTTCCTATGGCGATATCACTATTTTTCTTTAATGCAGCGACTATTGATGTCACCAGTTCTGGTAATGATGTGCCTGCTGCAATAATTGTTAACCCTATTATTTTCTGACTAACACCTAAATCGGTTGCTATAGTAATACTATTATCTACAACTAATTTTCCGCCAATTATTAATCCTGCAATTCCAAAGAGTATGAGGCTCCAAATTTTATAATTCGATTTGTTTTCAAGAATGCTTACCTCAGTTTTTTCTTGTTTTAGCTGATGGAATACATAAAATAAAAAGCACAGAAAAAATAGAAGTAAAATAATACCATCAAGTCTCGATATTTCAGGGTCTTGAGATATAAAATAATTATTTGCAAGTACATATAGTAGTAGTGTAATACTAAGAGATATAGGGATTTCTTTCCACGCGGTAGACGATTGCACTGTAATGGGATAAATTAATCCAGCTATACCAAGTATGATAAATAAGTTAAAGTTGTTACTACCAATAATGTTTCCAAAAACGATGTCAGAAAGGCCATTAAAAGAAGCTACCGAATTAACAACTAATTCTGGTGCCGATGTTCCAAAAGCAACAATGGTTAATCCGATTACTAAATCGGAAATATTATTTTTTTTGGCTACCGACGAAGCGCCATCCACAAGCCAATTCGCCCCAAATATTAAGCTGGAAAATCCAACTAGTATTAAAACGGAAGATAATATCATATTTTATAATTGCTATTTATTTAAATGTAGCATATCTTTTGGTTTAAATAGTGTCTCCAGATTAATAAACTAAAGTATAGAAAAGTAACGTAATAGAGTTGCCCCTTTGCGACTTGAGCTCGGGGAGTGCATTAAGAAGGTGTTTTAAGGCAGTACACTCATCTTTTTACTATTAAAGAAGACCATAAAAATAGATACCCTTTACCACGGACCATTTTTTGTAACATTTATAAAGCGTTCATCATTAAAACGAAAGAGCCCCTTATAACCACCAGCCCAAATCTGCCCCGATTGGTCTTGGAAAACACATTGAATGGCACCACTGCTCAACCCGTCCTCTAAATGGAAATTTGTTAACGCTTTCTTGTCGTAGCGGTAAACGCCAAAACTTTCAATTGGAAACCATAGTGCTCCAGAAGCGTCTTCAAATAAACTCCAAACTTCAGTGCCACTGTCTCTTTCTTTTGTTGCCACCTTAGTGAATGCATTTCCATCCCAAAAACAAACGCCTTCGTAATGTGTGGCAAACCATATCGTTCCGTTATTATCTTCTAAAATAGCATTAACGGCATTATTACACAACCCATCCTTTTCTGAAATATTGGTTAGCGATTGCCCGTCGTAACAATAAGC
This sequence comes from Bizionia sp., assembly GCA_018067115.1. Classification (GTDB taxonomy): domain Bacteria; phylum Bacteroidota; class Bacteroidia; order Flavobacteriales; family Flavobacteriaceae; genus Bizionia. The sequence goes on from JAGPVI010000056.1 coordinate 6,117, forward strand.
GCCAGCATTGGTGCCAAACCACATTTTTCCTTTGCTGTCTTCCATGATACTGTGCACTATTTGGGCACTAGTAACCCCTCTGTTATAATCAGGTTTTGTCTCTGGAATATAAAAAGGAGTAAATGTTTTTCCGTTAAATGTACACACACCTTTTAAAGTGCCAACCCAAATAGTTTCGTTGCTGTCTATAAAAAGGCTCCATACATCATTGTTAATCAGCCCGTTTTTTTCTGTATAATTAATAAAAGAAGTGCCATCATATTTAGTTAAACCTCCTTCGGTTCCAAACCAGACATTTCCGTCTTTATCTTCTATAATTCCTCTTACGGCAACCCCTCCAAATCCTTCAGTAATAGAGAAATAATCTAGAGTATTACCATCGTATCGAATCACGCCATCTCCATTTGTTCCAAACCACATATTGCCATGTTTATCCTGAAATATTCTACGTATAAACTGGCTTAATGGCGCGTTGCTAGATTGTATTAAAAAGGGAGCCACATAATCTGGTGTACTTGTTTTTAACTCTTCTGATACTGAATCTTTAAGTTTTGTATTTAATTTTAATGAATGGTCTTGAGATACCGTTGTTTTTTCTTGACCATTACATGCTATAAAAACAAAGGCAAACATAAGAACAAAGAGTATGGGTAGACCAATTTGAAAAGCTCTTTTCCCTTTAGGAATTATTGATTTTTGACTCAAAATTTAGTGTTTAAATGATGCACACCCTGATTGTGATACTTTAAATCATGTGTAAATCGATTAATAGCGTATACAAGATAGAGAATACTTTTTTAAAGTGTTGCTTAATACCACAAAAACGATTACCGATGTAACATATAAAAGATCATAGATGACGCCGAAGCTATAGAAGTATAATAGGTGGTAAAGGAAGAAGAATGACTTGGTTTTTTAGTAATCGGTTCTATAAATTCTAATTTTTTTGTTTAAACCGGCC
>JAGPVI010000055.1 GCA_018067115.1 Bizionia sp.
AAAAACAGACTATGCCTTATACGCACTTGCATCTGTTTTAATTATTGTAACGTTCGGCCACGGGTTAGCAGAACCTATTTGGGATTTATCGCACGTAATGTATAGAACCATCCTGTTAGTAGCGCTGTTACTATTACCTAAGCATTGGGATACATTTTCGGTAGACAACATTATAAAAAAAGACACTACTACCACTAAAAGCTAGAGTTGAATACTATTATAATAACACAGCCTATACAATGCTAGTGCACCCAACCTTCTAAAACACGATTACAACAAACAACGGCTCTTAATAAACACCGGATTTAAAAAATAGAGGTTTAGCCTAAAAAAATGCATATTAGAGACTATTGTCAACAAGACTAACGAGCCGCTATACCCCTAACACTAGTCGCCAGTACTACGGGTATTCCGTCGCTCTTTATGTGTTTAGTATATACACGCGGCAACACACAACTGCCGTCGTGTGTTTTACAACCCTACGCTTAATCTCGTTTATATTTTCGCTTGGTAAGTATACAAATCGTAATAACGCCCTTGGCTCGCTATTAAAGTATCGTGATCACCACGTTCTGCAATACGACCATTCTCAATAACCAAAATCTGATCGGCTTTTCTTATCGTACTTAAACGGTGAGCAATAACAATGGTGGTTCTGTTTTTAGTCAGTTCGCCCAAACTCTTTTGTATAAGCGCTTCACTTTCGGTATCCAGGTTAGAGGTTGCCTCATCAAGTATAATTACTCGTGGGTTGGCTAAAATAGCTCTAGCAATTGCAATACGCTGGCGTTGCCCTCCAGAGAGTTTTACACCACGCTCCCCTATTAATGTATCTAGGCCATCATCAAACCGATCTGTAAACTCGTTTACATACGCCGCTTTAACGGCAGCTTGTAATTCAGCTTCACTAGCATCGGGTCTTGGGAATAATATGTTTTCTTTGATGCTGCCTTCAAATAAAAATTCGTCTTGTAACACCACCCCCAAATGCTTTCTAAAACTACTAAGTTGCACGGTAGATAAATCGACACCATCTATAGTAATCATCCCCGAATTTGGGTTTAAAAACGTTGCCGATAACCCAGCAATCGTCGATTTTCCAGATCCCGAACTCCCTACCAAGGCAATTACAGAACCTGCAGGTGCTTCAAAACTTACATTATGTATTACCTGCTTGCCTTTATCGTAAGCAAAACTTACATCGTTAAAAACAATATTTCCTTTTACCGTAGGCAAAGCGACGGTTCGGTTTTCATCATCATCTTCGGTTGCCATATTCATTAGCTCTTCCGTTCTATCTAATCCTGCCAAAGCTTCGTTTAACTGACTTCCAACATTACTCATTTGTACTATCGGAGCCACCATAAACCCTAACAGTAAGGTAAACGATAAGAAATCACCCACCGTTAGCTCGCCCATCATAATTTTATAACCTCCAATACCCATAATACCGGTAGAGGCCACACCCAATAAAAAGGTTGAAGAACTCGTCATAAATGCCGTGGCTGTTAAACTCTTTTTTACGTTATCGAACAAACGATTTACGCCTTTCTCGAAGGCTATGTTCTCCTGTTCTTCAGCATTAAAAGCTTTTATTACACGTACACCAGATAAGGTTTCGGTTAAACGCCCAGTAACCTCAGCATTAATTATACGGCGTTTCTTAAAGATAGGTCGAATGTATCCGAAAGCTTTTAATGCGATAAATCCAAAAATAGCAATAGGAACTAACACAAAAAGTGTCATAGTCCAACTGATGCGTACTAATAAAATCATAGCAATAACAGCGGTAATAGTCCCACCAATCATTTGTACTAATCCTGTACCAATTAAGTTTCTAACCCCTTCCACATCACTCATAATTCGCGAGACTAATGCACCAGATTTGGTATTATCGAAAAACCGAATGGGTAACGATAAGACTTTGCGTTGTACTTGCGCGCGGAGTTCACTAATTAAGTACTGCGCTTGCACACTCAATACTTTAGTTAGTAAAAAAGAGGTGATGGCCGATAGTAATATGGCACCACCAACAAGTAATAATAAACTGTAAAGTTGGTCGAAATCTTTATTCGGAATCACATCATCTAGTAACGCTTTACTTTTCCAAGGTAAAACCAGGCCGGATAATCTATTCACAACGATTAATATAAGGCCCAAAAACACCAAGTTACGGCGTGGCCAAATAATGGTTTTAAAGGCGGATACCATAGTAACGCCAGATTTCTTTTTAGATTTTGTTTTAGTGTCTGTACTGTAAGATTTCATAAGGGAATTTTAAAGCCACAAAGATAAGTTTTATACAGCAGTCAAACCTTATATTAACAGGCTTTTATGTTGGCTTTATACATCCTCTTTTAGACACCACTCCTTAGTTACTTAGTAGGCGCCTATGATAATTTATCTGCCCCAAATGATACGATAAATGAGCCAATAGATGAATTAAAAAGTACTCTAATGTCATAGGTGCTTCTTCGGCTCTACGAGAAAAAGGCGCTTTAAAATCGGTAGCGGTTAGCGACTGCAATACGGTCTCTACAACCACAAGTGTCTCTTGTATATGCTCTATTAAAACGGTTTTACGTATACCTTTTTGCGAGAATTCTAAATCGCGATCCCGTACATACCCTGTTTTACCAATCTCCGCACCAACAAAAGCGTTTAAATTACCTATTATGTGCAAACATAAATTGCCACCACAATTAGAAATGGCGGGTGTGGTAATCCATAGCGCCTCTTCGGTAGTATAGGCATCAATCTCGGCAATGAGTCTGTTTAAGTCTCTAGTAAAAAGTGCAATTAATGTGGTGTTAAGCATAATTAAAGTAGAAGTATTCGTGTTGGGTATAGTATAGAAGGTGGTAATAAGTACCACTATATAACTGCACTAAAATAAATATAAAACATAAAAAAGCAGTACGTTATGTACTGCTTTTTTCAACTTTATATTTTAAATAAGCTTACGCTTTATTCAATTTAATCATTCCTAGCTTGTCTAAAACAACCATAATACAATAGGTAATATCGATTTCAAACCAACGCACACCAAAATTAGCACGACCGCTATGGGTATGGTGATTGTTGTGGTACCCTTCGCCCATCATTAAAAAGTCGAATGGCAATAAGTTTTTAGACGTGTCATTCACCTTAAAATTAACGTAGCCATAAATATGTGCAAACCAGTTAATAATAACCCCGTGAATAGGTGCCATTAAAAAAGCGACAGGTAAAAATAACCAGTGCCACCACGTGGTTGCAAAAATAATAAAAAACGTTGTGTACAATGCTGCCCATACTAAACGAGAGACACGAGAGCTAGCAAACTTATCGAAAGCTTCCCACTCAGGTACGTTTTTAGTATACTTCTCTTCTACTTTAATTCTCTTGTTATTAATATCCTGATAGATATTTTTTGTACGCCACATCATAGCAAATACATTAGCATCGTATTTTGGAGAATGCGGATCTTTCTCGGTATCGGCATACGCGTGGTGCAACCTGTGCATCACCCCATAACCGTAAGCACTTAAATAATTCGAGCCTTGAAATAACCACGTTAGGAAAAAGCAAAGGCGTTCTCCAAACTTAGACATTGTATACGTTTGATGCGCCGCATAACGGTGTAAAAAGAACGTTTGAAAGAACAAACCAACATACCAAAGTATCAACATTAAGATTATAATTTCCATAATCAATTTTTTTTTACAAAGTTCGGAAGTATTTTTAGTTTTAACTATGAACCAAGGTTAAGAAATTTGCTTCCTAATTCTGCTTAATGCTTGCGGAGTAACCCCAATATAAGACGCAATATACTTTAACGGAATCTCTTTAATTAGCTTTGGCCTATCGGTAAACAGTTTTAAATAACGCTCGGTAGCAGTTTCATTTAATAACGATTGCTCGCGTTTAGATTTTATAAGAAACAAACGCTCTGAAGACAACCGCCCAATTAAATTACCAATAACGGTTTGGTTATACACCTCCTGCAAATCATCGTAAGAAATACTCCACATAGAAATGGCCGTTAAAGCTTCTATTTGGCAATGTGATGGTTTACGAAGCAAAAAAGAATCGTAAGCACTTATAAATTCATTTTCAAAACAAAAGCCAAACGTAATATCCTTTTCAGTATCTTCTTTTGGGATTACAAAACGGGCGATTCCATTTTCTATAAATGAAATGTAATTTTCGGTGTCCCCACGATCAAGAATCTTCGCCTTTTTTTTAAAAGAACGACGAATTAATTTTGAAGAAAAAAACTGCCAGTCTTCCTCACTGATAGCTATCGTTTCCTCTATGTATTCCCTAATATTAAGCATAACTTGAATTCTTCAACAAAGAACGCCATTTATTCGTTTTAAATAAAAAAAACAGCCCTAATTAAAACTTAAAAGAACTGTCTTTACAAAAAAAAAGACGCTTTCATAGAAAACGCCTTTTTTAGGTAGTCTGTATTTTGAGACTTTTAAATTAGAATACCAAATCGGCAACTAAATCAAATTCATCATAAATAGTTTTATCTTTTAATCCATCAAAGAAACTAGCCGATCCGTAACGTACATCATACTTAGTACGGTCTACTTTTAAGGTTGCAGTTGCTTTATTTCCATATACAGAAAAGTTAACAACCACTGGCGCTGTTTTACCTTTAATCGTTAAGTCGGCAGTTACAGTATAAGAGTTTTTACCGCTAGCTTTCACCTCTGTAAATACTAATTGAGCTTTAGGGTGATTTGCTACACCAAAGAAATCATCAGATTTTAAATGTCCGTCTAACTTCCCTTTGTATTCCCCCTTTAAATCTGTACTGCTTATTGTAGTCATATCCATTACAAAAGC
>JAGPVI010000066.1 GCA_018067115.1 Bizionia sp.
ACTTGGTATTTCCTTCTTGTACAACCTCCTCATTTTTTTGAAGAGAAAAGTTAATATTTTCAAGATCTTCGAAGGCGCTTTTAGGCATCCATTTCCCAATTACGGCAGCACCATCAAATGCTTTGGCTTTTTCCCACGGCAACCCCTTGTCTTTTAATTTCTGCTGCAAATCGCGAGCCGTAAAATCTATCCCCAACCCTATGTCGTCGTAATATTTGTGGGCGAATTTTTTATCTATATATTTTCCTACTTTATTAATTTTTACTAGAATTTCGACTTCATAATGCACATCATCTGAAAATTCCGGAATAAAAAACGGTTGTTTTTTTAATAAAATAGCAGTATCCGGTTTTAAAAACACTACCGGCTCTGATGGTTTTTCATTTTTAAGCTCTGCAATGTGATCGGTATAATTTCTACCTATACAAATTAGTTTCATAATTATTAAGCCTTAAGAATACAATCGCTGGATTCTTATTTAGATTTTAGTATTTAATGCACGTAATTTAATAGCTGTTAGCACTTTTTTGGTGTATAATGGGAAATCGGCATTTAACAACCAACCAAAGTAACCCGGCTCCTTGTCTAACACATCCAACACCAATTTACCTTTATGTTTTCCAAAAGAGAAACATTCTACTCCCTCTTTGTTAAACGTTATAAATCCAGCAAAATCAGCAAATTTTTTGTGAGCACTAAACTCAGCAAGAAATTTAGTGTCATTTTCAATGTCGTCGTAGCGCTCTATTTGCGCTTTTAAAACTTCGTAAGTTGCATTTGTATCTGCTTCTGCCGAATGCGCATTTTCAAGGCTTTCGTTGCAATAAAATTGGTAAGCCGCACTTAATGTACGTTTTTCCATTTTATGAAAAATGGTTTGTACATCGATAGCTACTCTATTTTTCATATCAAAATCCATTTCAGCACGAAGCATTTCTTCGGCTAAAAGAGGGATATCGAATCGGTTAGAATTAAAACCCGCAAGATCGCAATCCTTAATCATTGCGTTAATATCTTTAGACAACGCTTTAAACGTTGGCTCGTTGGCTACTTTCTCGTTAGTAATTCCGTGAATAGCAGTGGTTTCTGCAGGAATGGGCATTTCTGGATTAACCAACCACGTTTTACTTTCTTTATTTCCGTTTGGAAATACTTTTAAGATTGAGATTTCTACGACGCGATCCTTAGAAATATTAACACCTGTAGTTTCTAAATCGAAAAAACAAATGGGCTTTTTGAGATTTAATTCCATGAAATTATAATATGATTTATGCAAATATAATTTTATTATGGTACTTTTACTTGTAAGCATTTTATTTATATGAAAACTTTAAGCCTACACTCTAAAACTAATTGATAATGAATATTCGAAAAGCCACAAAAAAAGATTCTGATGCCATAGCCGCTTTATTATTACTAGCCATGGAAGATATCGCCTATAAACTAGTTACCGAAAACAACTATGATAAAGCAAAACGCTTTTTGAAATATTTTATTGAAAAAGAAAACAACCAATATTCTTACGAAAATTGCACTGTTGCCGAATCAGAGAACTCCATTATAGCAGCCGTAAACATTTACGATGGCGGACAATTAGAAACATTGCGAGCTCCTGTTATTAAATACATTAAAACATTTTACAACTCTGAACTACACATAGAAAACGAAACACAAAATGGCGAGTTCTATATAGATTCTTTAGGTGTTTGCGAAACTAAGCAAGGCCTTGGAATTGGCTCCAAAATTATAAAACATTTAATACAAGAATATGTTGTAGAACGCAAAGAAACCTTAGGTTTGTTAGTTGATAAAACAAATCCTAATGCTAAAAAACTGTATTTAAAATTAGGTTTTAAAACCGTTGGAGAAAAAACACTTTTAACGCACCAATTAGATCATTTACAAATAAATCCCCAGGAATTATAATTCCTATAAACACAAAAAATAAGCCAATTAAAATATTTTTATGACTACAGAAGAACGTATTAAACACTCCGAAACCACTATTTTTAAAGCTGTTTTTCCGAACACTACAAATCATTACGATACGCTATTTGGAGGCACAGCAATGCAGCTTATGGACGAGACTGCTTTTATCGCGGCGACCCGATTTAGCCGTCAGCAAATGGTGACCGTTAGTAGTGATAAAATCGATTTTAAAAAGCCAATTCCCGCAGGAACAATTATTGAACTTAAAGGGAAAGTTGCGTATTTAGGTACAACAAGCTTAAAAGTAAGAGTTGATATTTATGTTGAAGAGATGTACTCTGACTCTAGAGAAAAAGCCGTTTCTGGAGAGTTTACTTTTGTAGCTATAGATAAAGATAAAAAGCCCGTTAAAATTATTTAAGTACAGAATACATAACCGTATTAAACAAAAAAAAGCACAGTTTAAAACTGTGCTTTTTTATGCTTATTACTTATTATAATATTTTAAAATATTACATTTCTCTTTTAGAGTCCCAAGCCTCTAAGTAATCTTTTACTGCTTTAACAAATTGTCCACCAAGCGCACCATTTACAACTCTATGGTCGTAAGAATGCGATAAGAACATTTTGTAACGAATTCCAATAAAATCACCATCTGGAGTTTCTATAACTGCAGGCACTTTACGTATAGCACCTAAAGCTAAAATCCCTACTTGTGGTTGGTTAATAATTGGAGTTCCCATAATACTACCAAAAGTACCCACATTGGTAACTGTATAAGTCCCACCTTGAATATCGTCTGGTTTTAATTTATTCTCTCTCGCTCTTCTAGCTAAATCATTAACTTGTTTCGTCATACCAACTAAGTTAAGCTGATCTGCATTTTTAATTACCGGAACAATTAAATCGCCACTAGGCAAGGCTGCAGCCATACCTAAGTTTATATTTTTCTTCTTGATAATTTGATCACCTTGAAGAGAGATATTCATCATTGGGAAATCGCGCAATGCTTTTGCAATCGCTTCCATAAAGATTGGAGTAAACGTTAAGTTCTCTCCTTCGCGTTTCATAAAATTATCTTTAACTTTCTTTCTCCAATTCCAGATTGTAGTCACATCTGCTTCAATAAAACTTTGAACGTGTGCACTTTTCTGAACCGACTCTACCATATGATGAGCAACTAATTTACCCATTCTAGTCATTTCAATAATTTCATCTTCACCACTTACAACCACAGGAGCTGCTTGCTTAGCTGGCGCTTGTTTTGGTGCAGAGGCTGCTGGAGCAGCTGCTTGAACTGGTTTAGAATCTTTGTTTTCTAAATACGAAATCATATCATTTTTAGTAACACGCCCCTCTTTTCCTGTTCCAGTAATTGCATCTAATTCAGATTGCGAAATACCTTCTTGCTTTGCCATATTTTTAACTAACGGTGAATAAAAACGATCTTCGTTAGACGCTATTGGCGCTGCTGTTTCTTGTGCAGAAGTCACTGTTTGCTCTACTTCTTTAGCTTGAGCAGGAGCTTCTGTATTATTATTAGGCGTTACAGTAGTTGCACTACCTTCTCCTTTTGTTTCTATAATTGCTATGGTTTGTCCTACTTGAACAACATCGTCAACATTAAATAGTTTTTCAACTAAAACACCGTCCACCTCACTTGGTACTTCGCTGTCGACTTTATCGGTAGCGATTTCTAAAACAGCTTCGTCTGCTTCAATAGTATCACCAACTTCTTTAAGCCAAGAGGTTATTGTTGCTTCCGCAACGCTTTCTCCCATTTTCGGTAACTTAAGTTCAAATCTTGCCATATTAATAATTTATAGGTCTATTTTCTTTTTTAGAGTGCAAAATTAATAAAAAATAGTCGATTTCTTTCACTATTCAATATAATTCTACTGTTATAGTTTTGTTATTTTAATACTTAAAAGGAATAACTTCACCTCTTGATTTAGAAGAATTACTTCCGAGGATAAAATTAGAGTTTTTAGGTAGAATTTTAAAAGTAAAGTTTTTATTTTTTTTAGATTCTAACATTATGTCGATTATCTCTTTAAAACTCATAGAATTAGCATCGAAAATAATTTCAGATCCAGGGAGAGCTTCTGCTATTTGACCAATCGTATTTACCTGAAATTGAAACTGATTATTATAATGTATAGAACCATTAGGAGCATAGATATAAAAAACATTCTTTTTTAATGCTACTGAAGGGTTTTCGGTTTTAATTATACTTGCCATCTGAATACCCAGCCAAACGATGCCATTAAAAAGCGGATTACTCTTAAAATGTTTTTTATAAAAAATTTGCATCGCGCCATAAAAACGCTTGGCGTACTCTTTATCTTTTAACGTGCTTTCTCCTTTATAATGTATTACTGTTGTTTTTCCATAATAATAATTAGTATACCCGGCTTTTAAAACTTTATACGACAAATCAATATCCTCACCATACATAAAATAATCTTCATCAAATCCGTTTACTTCCTTATAAACAGCGTGTTTCATTATCATAAATGCTCCAACAAAAACGGGAGCTTCACCAACAGAATTTTCTGCTAAAGAATGCACATAATAGTGGGTATCTTTACCTAGCATTTTATTAATCGCTACTCTGGGTGTTGGAATATGTCGTTTACTTTCTGGAAGAAACTGCCCTTTACCATCCACTAATTTACATCCAATTATTCCTAAATCGCTTTTACTTTCTGCAAATTCTAAAATAGAGCTAAACGTCGTTTCCCCTACAACCGTGTCTGGATTTAAAACACAAACGTACTCCCCTTTTGCTATTTGAAACCCTAAATTATTCCCTTTTGAAAAACCGGAATTCTTCTTATTTTCAATGAGCGTAATATTAGGGAATTTATCTCTCACCATCGCGCAACTGTCATCGTGAGAATTATTATCGACCACAATAATTTCTGCATCGATTAGTGCAATAGCAGCTTCCACACTTTGAAGACACAATTCTAAAAAGTAACGCACATTATAATTCAATATGATAACAGACAGCTTCAAATATAGAGTGTTGTTTTGAGGATTATTGTTTTAAAGAAGCCTCGAAAGGAATACGGTTTAAAATGCTTCGCCCTAAAGTAATTTCGTCGGCATATTCTAACTCATCACCTACCGAAATCCCTCTAGCTATGGTAGAGGTTTTCACCTCTAAACCTTGAATTTGTTTAAATATATAAAAGTTTGTGGTATCGCCTTCCATTGTAGAACTTAATGCAAAAATGAGTTCTTTTACTTGTCCTGTTTTTACTTTTTCTACTAAACTTGGAATATTTAAATCGTGGGGACCAACACCGTCTATTGGCGATATTTTTCCGCCTAGCACGTGGTAAATCCCTTTATGAGAGGCGGTATTTTCTATAGCCATTACATCTCGAATATCTTCTACAACGCAAATAATTTCCTTATCGCGAAGCACACTCGAACAAATCTCACAAATCTCTACATCACTTAAATTATGGCACGATTTACAAAATTTCAAATCGTTTCGCATAGCGCTTAAAGCAGTTGTTAGTGCTTGCGTTTGCTCTTTTGGCTGGCGTAATAAATGCAACACCAAACGCAAAGCAGTACGCTTACCAATACCTGGTAATTGCGATACTTCGCCCACTGCTTTTTCTAAAAGTTTAGATGAAAATTCCATAGTTGCGAAATTACTACTTTTTAAACTTTTGCCACACAATAGCACTCTATATTTTAATTGGTTTTATAAAGCGGTGCAACCAACTTATTTGTATTTTTGAAACACCAAAATTTATCTTAAATAATGTCTGCAACTCAAATCATACTTTTAATCGCTGCCTATTTTGGCGTTTTAATATTAATATCTTACCTCACCGGAAAAGAAGATTCTAACGCTGCTTTCTTTAAAGCCAATAAATCGGCACCTTGGTATTTGGTGGCCTTTGGAATGATTGGAGCCTCACTTTCTGGTGTCACCTTTATTTCGGTTCCAGGTGCTGTAGAAACCAAACAGTTTGGCTATTTTCAAGTGGTTTTGGGTTACTTTTTTGGTTATATAGTCATTGCTTATGTCTTGCTCCCGCTCTACTATAAAATGAATTTAATCTCCATTTACACGTATTTAAAAGAGCGCTTTGGAGTTACGAGTTATAAAACAGGATCGGTAGCTTTTTTAATTTCACGTACTATTGGTGCAGCATTTAGACTGTTTTTAGTGGCTAAGGTATTGCAGTTGCTTATATTTAATCAGTTTGGGATTCCGTTTCCAATTACGGTAATTTTTACGGTAGCCTTAATCTGGCTGTACACGTTTAAAGGAGGTATTAAAACCATCATTTTTACCGATACGCTTCAGACGCTATTTATGCTTATTTCGGTAGTCGTTACCATTTCATTTTTAGCCTCAGCTTTAGATTTAAATAGTATTTCTGCTATTGTATCGAATGTAAAAGAGAGTGAAATGAGTAAAATTTTCTTTACAGACGATGTTAATAATGCGCAATTTTTTATAAAAAGCTTTCTTGCCGGTATGTTTATTACTATTACAATGACGGGGTTAGATCAAGATATGATGCAAAAAAACTTAACCTGTAGAAACTTAAAAGATGCGCAAAAAAATATGATTGTTTTTAGTGTTGTACTTATTTTTGTAAATATTTTGTTTTTAGCCTTGGGTTTAATGCTTACTCAATATGCGCAACAAAATGGTATTACGGCCACTAAAGATGATTTATTTCCAACCATTGCTATGCTCCCAGAAATTGGAATAGTAACCTCTGCCTTCTTTTTATTAGGGTTGATTGCTGCTGCGTATTCTAGTGCCGATTCGGCTTTAACCTCACTTACTACTTCTTTTTGTATTGATATTATTGATTTAGAGAGGAAACCCGACAACCAACAAAAAAAGATTAGAAAACAAGTGCACATTGCTGTGAGTATTGTGCTCGTTATCGTCATCATTTTATTCGATACTATTTTTAAAGACGTCTCTGTAATCTGGGAACTCTTTAAAGCAGCCGGTTATACTTACGGCCCGTTATTAGGATTATTTGCTTTCGGTATTTACACTAAAAAACAAATTAAAGACCAATATGTGTGGATTATAGCCATTGTAGCTCCAATTGTATCCTATATATTAAATATGTACTCTATGGAATTGTTTAACGGCTACCAAATTGGTTTTGAAATTTTAATTGTAAACGGCCTATTTATGGCATTAGGATTATTGCTAATTTCCAAAAAGAAAGATGCCGTAACCATTTAGTAATGCCTCTTAAATTATTAATACTGATTGGTAGAAAGTAAGACTAGAGTACACGCAATTTCAACGTCTATACCCTTACTTTTTAAAAGCGTATAAAATCCCGGATTCTCTGTTCCCGGATTAAAAATAACGCGTTTAGGGTTTAAACTAATAATATAATCGTAATACTCCTTTTGGCGTTCTGGGTTTAGGTACAACGTTACAGTATCTATGTTTGTATAGGCTTTTAAATCGGTATCTATAGTAACGCCATTAATGTCTCCTTCTCGTAAACCAAAAGCCACGGTCTCGTGATTATAATTGGTTAGTTTCTGAATGGCCATATTTGAATACCTAACCGCTTTTAAAGAAGCGCCGACTACTAGTGTTTTCTTACTCATATACTATTTATATTAATTACAGTTCTTGATTTTGCTATTTCAATGTAATAAAAAACGTGTAACTCTAATTAATTTTAACAGTCTTTTAGGCTATAAAATGACTAATTAGGAAATAGTATTACAAAGAATAGTACACGTTTGGTTATTCTGTAAATACCAAGATTATAAGCGCTTGTTGTACCGCATGAAAGCAATGTTAAGCTCTAATCTGATTTGGGCATTACATTTCTTGTAGAATTTTTAGTATTAAAAGAAACTTAATGCAAAGTTAAACTTATACTAATCCCTTAAAAATGAGAAAACAACTCCTGTTTATTGACTTATATTTGCAGTAATAATTTAAATCATATTTCGATTTTTTAATTATTGTTGATTAATAGCAAAAAAATCCTAGAATCTAATTCTAGGATTTTTTATTTAAAGCTAAATCAAACAATAAAACTTTAGAGTGTTAAACTTCGTTAAAGACTAGTAATCAACACAATAAAAATTAAAGACACACGTCTTATACATATACAAAAGCGGTTAACGAATTATATTTTATTTGAATTAGTCTTCCTTTATATTTCAATTCGCAACATTAAACTTAAAGTATATATATTGAAAATCCCGAAGACAACTTCGGGATTTTTTAATTTTAATCTATAAAATGTGGCACACTTAATATCTTTTAAACTACTGCCATTTAATAATAACGCTTCCCCAAGTAAACCCACTTCCAAAAGCCGCTAACACTACGGTATCGCCAGATTTAATTTTTCCTTGCTCCCACGCTTCCGTTAAAGCAATAGGAATTGACGCTGCCGTTGTATTTCCATATTTTTGGATATTATTAAAAACCTGATCATCACTAAGCTGAAATTTCTTCTGTATAAATTGAGAGATTCTTAAATTCGCTTGATGGGGAATTAGCATGTCTATATTTTCAGGTTTCAAATTGTTTTTTTGAAGTCCTTCCATAATCACTTCACTAAAACGAACGACTGCATTTTTAAATACAAACTGCCCATTCATATGCGGAAAATAACTTTCGTCGTTAGGGTCGTTATCAGCTAAAATATCGTTTACCCAACGCTTCCCCATTCCTGGTGCTACCAATACCAATTCTTCGGCGTGCTCCCCTTGCGAATGTAAGTGTGTCGATAAAATTCCTTTTGTATTATCTTCTTCTCTACTTAATATTGCAGCTCCTGCTCCGTCTCCAAAAATAACAGAAACACCACGACCACGCGTAGTTTTGTCTAATCCGTGAGAATGTAACTCAGACCCAATAACTAGAATGTTCTTATACATTCCTGTTTTAATAAAATTATCGGCAACAGAAATAGCATATACAAAACCAGAACATTGGTTTCTAATATCTAAAGCACCAACAGTTTTAATATTTAAAGCTTCTTGTACTTGCACTCCGGGACCAGGAAAATACATATCTGGACTTAAGGTTGCAAAAATTATAAAATCGATATCATCTTTATCTATCCCTGCGCGCTCAATAGCAACTTTCGCAGCTTTAACCCCCATAGAAGACGTGGTGTCTCCAGAGTCTTTAACCCAGCGACGTTCTTTAATTCCAGTACGTTCTTGAATCCACGCATCGTTAGTATCCATTAGTTTGGACAGCTCTTCATTCGTGACAACATTTTCAGGAACAAAATGCCCCAACCCTATAATTTTTGAATTATACATAGTTTTTATTTAGTCGTAAAAGGTTACCAATACCCCATCAGTTTAAGAGGGTATTCTATCGCAATTTAGTCTTTTCGGTATAAAGGTTTCAAAAATTAATTTTTATTAATTATGCACGCATAACAGTTGGGTATTGACAGTTTGTCACTTTTTATCTATTGGCATTTTTGTTGACTAATACATTACAAGAGTTAAAAACATCAAATCAACATCTCGAACTATCGAGAAATAATAAATTAAATATTATGGCTAAAGGAAATATTAATGTTTCTGTAGAAAATATTTTTCCGCTTATAAAAAAGTTCTTGTATAGCGATCACGAAATATTTTTAAGAGAATTAATTAGTAATGGTACAGATGCGACCTTAAAATTAAAACACTTAACAAGCATCGGGGAATCTAAATCTGAATATGGTAATCCTTTTATTGAAGTAAAAATCGATAAAGAAGGAAAGAAATTACACATTATAGATCAAGGTTTAGGTATGACTGCCGAAGAGGTAGAAAAATACATTAATCAAGTGGCTTTTTCTGGAGCTGAAGAATTTTTAGACAAGTACAAAGATTCTGCTAAAGATTCTGGAATTATTGGTCATTTTGGTTTAGGATTTTACTCGGCTTTTATGGTCGCTGAAAAAGTAGAAATACTTACAAAATCTCATAATGCCGATGCTCCAGCTGCTCATTGGGTATGCGACGGTTCGCCAGAATTCACATTAGAAGAATGCGATAAACAAGATCGCGGAACAGAGATTATTTTACACATCGCTGAAGATTCTACAGAATTTTTAGAAGAAGCTAGAATAAGTGCATTGTTAGACAAGTATAACAAGTTTATGCCTATTCCAATTAAATTTGGAACAAAGGAAGAAACATTACCTCTTGCTGAAGATGCTAAAGAAGATGCGACACCAGAAAAAATTACTGTAGATAATTTTATCAATAACCCTAACCCAGCGTGGACAAAGCAGCCAACAGAATTAGAGGATAAAGATTATAAAAGTTTCTATAGAGAATTATACCCTTCACAATTCGAAGAGCCTTTATTTCATATTCACTTAAATGTAGACTATCCTTTTAATCTTACAGGAATTTTATATTTCCCAAAGATGAGTCAGGATATGGGTATGCAAAAAGATAAAATTCAGTTGTACCAAAACCAAGTGTACGTTACCGATAACGTGGAAGGGATTGTACCAGAATTTTTAACAATGCTTCGTGGGGTAATCGACTCTCCAGACATCCCGTTAAACGTATCGCGTTCTTACTTACAAGCAGATGGTGCTGTTAAAAAAATATCATCTTACATTACTCGTAAAGTAGCCGATAAATTAAAATCTCTATTTAATGAAAACCGTGAAGATTTCGAAAAGAAATGGAACGACATTAAAGTAGTAATTGAATACGGTATGCTTTCTGAAGACAAATTCTTCGACAAAGCTGATGCTTTTGCATTATACCCTACTGTTGATGGTAAGTATTATACTTATGAAGAATTAACAGCTAAAATTAAAGACAATCAAACAGATAAAGACGGTAAATTAATACTGCTTTATACTAGTAATACAGATGCTCAGCACACGTATATTGAAGCTGCTAAAGCTAAAGGATACGAAGTATTATTGTTAGATTCTCCAATCATTTCGCATTTAATGCAAAAATTAGAAAGCACGAAAGAAAACATTACGTTTGCTCGTGTAGATGCCGATTCTATTGATAAACTTATCAAAAAAGAGGAGACTGCTATTTCTAAATTAAGTGAAGACGAATCGAAAACATTAGAAGATCTTTTAAAAGAAGTTATTCCTTCTGAAAAGTTTATGGTACAATTAGAAGCTTTAGATAGCGATGCATCTCCATTTATGATTACGCAGCCAGAATTTATGCGTAGAATGAAAGAAATGCAAGCCTCTGGAGGCGGTGGTGGTATGTTTGGAATGGGTAATATGCCAGAAATGTATAGCCTTATTGTAAACACAAACTCTTCTTTGGTTAGCGATATTTTAGCATCCGAAACGAAAGAAAGAAAAGAACAGTTAATTACGCAAAGTTTAGATTTAGCTCGTTTATCTCAAGGCCTTTTAAAAGGAAAGGAGTTAAGCGACTTTGTAAAACGTAGTTACGAAATGATTAAATAATAACGCATTCTATTTAAATTAGAAATCGTTACAAACTAAAATCCACTTCAATAATTTGAAGTGGATTTTTTTTATTTTAAAACTAGAACAACCCAACCGTGATTCTAAAAGCAAAGCGATGTTCTTTCTTTTATTACACGATAATGTTTATTTTTACATCGTATCTAAAACGCAAACGCTTTCACATATAACAAACAGATGCATTATTGTATAAAAACGTTGCGTTAAATTCCTTTATAATGAAAAAACAAATCACAACACTTTTAGCTTTTGTGCTATTCACATTTGTGTCTATAAACACAACGGCCCAAGACAAAGCAAAACCCATTTTCGAAAACGGAGAAGCTCAAATTGTTAAAGAATTTAGCGTTCCAAAAGACTGGATTCGTCACGACCTTTGGGTAGAAACCGAAACTAACACCGATGGCGACGACCAACTAGACCGTGTCCACGTGGCGGTAACGCGTCCACAACAAACAGAAACCGAAGGTTTAAAACTACCTGTTGTTTATGTTACGAGTCCGTATTTTGCTGGTGTCGCTCCAGATGTGCAAGGCATTATGTGGGATGTAAAACACGAATTGGGAGAACAACCTACAAAAAAACGTGTGCACCCAGAAGTTAAACGCTTAGGGGAGCGACCAATTATATCTAATTCTCATATTTCTAAATGGGTTCCTCGCGGTTATATTGTAGTGCACTCGTCGTCCCCAGGAACCGGCTTATCGCAAGGTGCGCCAACCATAGGAGGAGAAAACGAAGCATTGGCCCCAAAGGCTGTGATACAATGGCTTAACGGTAAAGCAAACGGCTATACAACGCCAAACGGTGACGAAAAAGTTGAGGCATATTGGTCTACTGGAAAAGTAGGTATGACGGGGACATCGTTTAACGGGACTTTACCTCTAGCAGCAGCTACTACAGGTGTTGACGGCTTAGAAGCGATTATCCCAATTGCACCAAACACCTCGTACTATCATTATTACCGATCTAACGGATTAGTGCGTTCTCCTGGTGGTTATTTAGGGGAAGATATTGATGTTTTATACGATTTTGTCCATAGTGGTGACGAATCGAAAAGAGCATATAATAACAAAGCCATTAGAGACTCAGAATTGGTGCCAAATATGGACCGATTAACTGGCGATTACAATGATTTTTGGGCAAGTAGAGATTATTTAAATCATATGAAACCAATGAAAGCTGCCTTATTAATGTCTCACGGGTTTAACGATTGGAATGTAATGCCAGAACACAGTTACCGTATTTATAAGCAAGCAGAAGCTCAAGGTATTCCTTCGCAAATTTATTATCACCAACAAGGCCACGGCGGACCACCACCAATGACGATGATGAACCGATGGTTTACGCATTATTTACACGGTATTGATAACGGTGTCGAAAAGGATGCTAAAGCGTGGATTGTTCGTGAGAATGACAAAAATAATGAACCTACAGCCTACGAGAATTATCCAAACCCAAGTGCTGAAGATGTTATATTACATTTAGGTAAGGGCGGACAAACAAATGGGAGTTTAAATACAACCAAAACAAAAAGAAACGCTAAAGAAACACTTACAGATAATTATAATTTTTCGGGAAGTGATTTAGCGCAAGCAGCAACCTCAAAACACAGATTGTTATACTCTACTCCTATTTTAAAAGAAGAACTACACATTTCTGGAGAAGCTAGCATTACAGTAAGATTAGCGAGTAGTAAACCCGCAGCAAACTTATCGGTGTGGTTAGTATCACTACCATGGAACCCTGAGAAAAAAGCTAAAATTACCGAAAACATAATAACACGTGGTTGGGCAGATCCTCAAAACAATA
>JAGPVI010000073.1 GCA_018067115.1 Bizionia sp.
TAATTTTACAACTAAAGCATTACACGTTTTAATTTTTCCATTAAAATACACGGGGATTTTATGGGTCTTGCAGTTAACAACAAAGCTTATTGGCGGCAAAGGACACGGTAGTATTTTAAGCCGAGAAGGCTTTATGGTAATGACAGAAATGGCACATGAAGAAGGCGTGTTTTTAGAAAATGAAAGTACAATTATTAAAAACCTGCTAACGTTTAAAGAGGTTCTTGCTAAAGATATAATGACCCCACGAACGGTTATGAAAGCCGAAGACGAAAACACCACGGTAGAAGATTTCTTTAATAAAAATATCTCGTTACGCTATTCTCGTATTCCATTATATGCAGACACGCCAGATAATATTGTTGGTCTCGTTCTAAAAGCCGAAATATTCAAGGAAATGGCCTTGGGTAACGGTGCAAAGAAAATTAGTGAACTAAAGCGCGATATCATTATTATTTCTCGAAATATCCCTATCCCAAAATTGCTTGATAAATTATTAGAAAGCAAAAACCATTTGGCATTGGTGGTCGACGAATACGGTACCGTTAGCGGACTTGTAACTATGGAAGATGTTATCGAAACGCTTTTAGGACTTGAAATTATGGACGAAAGCGACTCCGTATCAGATTTGCAACAGCAAGCCAGAAAAAACTGGGAAACGCGTGCAAAAAAGTTAGGTGTTATCGATGGTGCCGACATAGATTAATCGCGTTATAAATGGAAGACATCTGCTATATCAATTCCCCTTTGGGCATTACCAAAATCACCGGTAATAGTGATGGCGTAACTTCTATCTCTGTATTAAATAACTCAGAGAAAATCACTCCAATAATCCCAGAATCTTTAGAAGATTGTGTGCTTCAATTAAACCAATATTTTCAAGGTGCCCGCAAAGACTTCAGCTTAACATTAAACCCCCAAGGCACAGCGTTTCAGCAACGTGTTTGGCACTTACTACACACTATTCCTTATGGTAAAACAGTCTCTTATTTAGAGCTTTCCAAACAATTGGGAGATATAAAAGCCATTCGTGCCGTAGCTAATGCGAACAGTAAAAACCCGCTATGGATTGTCGCACCGTGCCACCGCGTTATTGGAAGCGACGGCAGTTTAACCGGCTATGCTGGTGGTTTACACAGAAAACAATGGCTACTCGAGCACGAAAGCCCGTATACCCAAGAACGTTTATTTTAAGAATTTTAATTAAACACTAGTACCTCCACAATATATTTGGACTCGTTCACTATTTACCCCCTCAAATCCACCCCTTTTATTACCACTTTTATTACGCTTTTATTTCTTAGTAAACCATTTACTCCGCATACACTCGTCATACACTATCCATAGGGCGTCTATGGAGCAGCCTACACCTTTTAGAAAATGAGAATAGACCTATAATTTATTTTTAGGGTGTTCCGGTTTTAAAAACCGTCGCGCTTTCCGTTATATCTTTTCATTTTTGTAGGAAAAAAGAAAAGGATGCCACTGCAATCGCTAACACATAATTTTACTATATTTAGTATTCCAAACTAATATTAAAACCATGAAATTCATTAAAAATCTATTAAAGGGAATTGTTATTATTTTCGCTTTACTAATTGCCACATTATACATCACCGACACCGATTATTTACTAAAAGCGGTACGTACCATTTATATGCAAGGTTACTCGACGGCTTATTTAGACGATTACCACCAATTCGATAATCGTTTAGTAGAAAACGGCACGCCAGAACCTTGGCCTAATCACACCGATTACAATACAGCAAAAGAAACAGCGCGCTTAGAAAAAGCCAATGCAGATTGGGGTACTATTGCGTATGTTATTATTAAAAACGATAGTATTTGGTTCGAAAACTATTACGATGGCTATACTAAAGACTCGAAAACAAACTCATTTTCTATGGCTAAAAGTTATGTTTCTGGCCTCTTAGGAAAAGCCATTATGGACGGTTATATAAAAAGTGTCGACCAACCTGTTTGCGATTTCATTCCAGAATTCTGCGACGGTAAAGCTGCAAAAATGACTGTTGGAGATTTATCGACTATGAGCTCTGGAACCAATTGGGACGAAGCGTATTACTCACCCCTATCGATTACTACGCGGGCTTATTTTGATGACGACTTAGCAAAAGTAATGGTTGGATTAAAGATGGTCGATGAGCCGGGTACTGCTTTTAAATATGCTAGTGGCGACACCCAAATGCTTGCTATGGTTATAGAAAAAGCCACTGGTAAAAAATTATACGATTACCTTACCGAAAGTTTTTGGAAACCGCTAAGTAGCGAAAACGAAACCCTTTGGCAAGTCGATAGCGAAGACCATGATTTAGTAAAAGCCTACTGTTGTATAGCTAGTAACGCCAAAGATTTTGCGCGTTTTGGAAAATTATATAAAGACCACGGGAAATGGAATGGCAAGCAAGTATTAGACTCTAATTTTGTAGCCAAATCTATAAAACCGGTGTTTCCAGACAGTCCAGAGTATGGCTATGGCTGGTGGTTAAAAACACAAAACGAAAAAGACTTTTTCATGATGCGTGGCCACCTTGGTCAATATGTTATAGTAGAACCAGAAGACAATATTATTATTGTGCGATTAGGACACCAAAAATCTCCCGATCAAGGTGTTGGCACTTTCACCGAAGATATTTCTTTATATATAGACGAAGCATATGAGATGCTAAATGTCCATAGCAATTAAATTGATTATAACTTAAACCTCTAGCCAAATGATAACCAAGCTCAACCTAGAAAACATTTTATTTTTAGATATTGAAACCGTTCCAGAAACACAGTATTTTTCGGAGTTAGATGTTACCAAACAAGAATTATGGGACGCCAAATCTAAATACCAACGCAAGGAAGAGTTTAGTGCCGACGAATTTTATGATCGCGCAGGCATTTGGGCAGAGTTTGGTAAAATAGTTTGTATTTCAGTCGGTTATTTTACCATAAAGGACGACACCCGATTGTTTAGAACTACCTCTTTTTTTGGTGAAGAAGTTACCCTTTTAAACGCTTTTAAAGACTTACTATTATCGCATTTTAGCAAAGCAAAACACTTGCTTTGTGCTCATAATGGTAAGGAGTTCGATTTTCCATATATCGCCAGGCGGATGATTATTCACAATATCGAATTGCCTTACAAACTTAATCTGTTCGGTAAAAAACCTTGGGAAGTACCGCATTTAGACACCTTAGAACTATGGAAATTTGGTGATTATAAAACCTATACTTCTTTAAAACTTCTAACTAACGTACTGGGGATTCCATCGCCAAAAGATGATATTGATGGTAGTGAAGTCTATAAAGTCTATTACGAAACTAACGATATACAACGTATTGCCGACTATTGCGAAAAAGATACGATTGCAGTCGCACAGATATTTTTAAGATTGCGAGGAGATGCTATCTTAAAAGAGGACGAAATTATGCATGTGTAGTAAGCCGTGGTCATTAAGTGCGTGCATTTCTTTTCGTTATTGTAAATAGGTGTTCGTAATAATTTGTTAGTATATCCGGTATTAGAGTTTGCGAGACAATTCAAAACCATCTACTGTAAACTGTTGCCTCATATGTATTAAAAACCTATATGGTAAACACCATTTATAAAAAGCAAAAAACAACTATAAAAAAAGCCCAAACTTACGTTTGGGCTTTTTAATTGGTTAATTATTTAAACCGTTATTCTTCGTTTATTCCTTGATAAATTTTCGTGTTTCGAACGTGTCATTTACTCTAAACTGAATAAGGTACAATCCTACTTCAAGGTTACTAACATTAATACCGTTAGTACTATCTGTTCCTTTTGCAACTTCTTGTCCTAGCATATTTACAATAGTAAATGGCACATTATCGACAGTCGATTTTACAAATAAGGTATTTCCTTTTACCGGGTTAGGGTAGATTGAAATTTCTACTCCCAGATGCGATACGAAACCTTCCGGTGCCATTCTTGCCGATCCGCAAGGCCCAAGGTTTGTCCAACCCGAAGAGGTACGTTCGTATAAATCCCCTTGATAGGTTACTTGATCGCCAACAGCATAAGCTTGACTACTATTGTAAGCAGCAACACCAGCACATTTATCGGTTGGTGTGGTTCCATTTGTTAATGATACTGCATCTACAGCCATATCACCTTGCCACGTGGTACCTGTGGTACCATCAAACCTTAATTTAATTGTACTTCCTGCGTAAGACGATAAGTCTACGGTTGCAGTTTGCCATGCATTACCTTGGTTTCCAGACTGCGTCCAAACAGTCGTCCAGCTCGAACCATTATTAGTACTTACTGCTACTTTTAAATTCCCCATTGCATCCGTTCCATACATATGGTATTTAAAGCTAAACGTGCCTTGAGATACTGCTGATAAATCGTAACATGGCGACTCTAAAACAGCTCTTTTTGTTGAATAATTAGGAGACGACGATTCCATGAAAATATATTGCGATCCTTCCGATGCGCTAGAAGGCCCTGTATTACTAGATGGCGTTGCACCAGATCTACGAGTCCAATTAAAATCGTCTGTCGCACTTTGCGTCCAAGCGCCAAATCCGCTTTCGAATCCTTCGGTATAAGGAAATGCAGAAACTGCTCCTGTACATCCTGTTGGCGGATTGGTCGTTCCGGAAACAATATTTACGGTATAATCTTCCACTTCACCATAAGAGAATGTTTCGCAAGCGGTAGGAATAGCATTGTATTTCATTGCTACTCGCACTCTTGTTTCACCATTTAAAGCCCCTGCAGGCACAGTAAACGTTCCACTAACCGGAGTGGTTGTTGATGCTGCTTTAGAGAATATCTGCTCGCCAGAGTCTGAAAAATCACCATCATTATTATAATCTATCCACGCGGCATACCCTTCTGAGTAACTAGAACCAGTCCACGTTGGTGTTACTGTTAAGGTATAGGTCGTTCCTTTAGATAAGTCTGAAGAAATAGAAGTAAAATCTGAATACGATTGTGCTCCAGACGCATTATTAATAGTGTTTAATTGTACGCGACTAATATATTCGTCGTTTACACTATTCCCTTGCGCTGCGCAATATTGCGTTCCTGTTTGGCATGGAGAACATGAAGAGCCACCACAATCTACCCCAGTTTCAGTTCCGTTTTGAATACCATCGGTACACGTTGGTTGTGCTACTGCACCACATTTATCGGAAGCCGCTAAAGCTGCTCTTGGCCCTCCATTTAATAAAGAAGCTCTCATTCTATTTTTCTGACCCGTAGTATACAGGTTCATACAAGAATCGTTAGTATAATCCATATAATTTTGAACCATATCTACAGAGCCACAAGAAGATTGCCCCACTGGACAGCCACCATTAGAAGTTTGATGTGTTGGTGTATCGCTTACAAAATCGTTTCCACAATTGGCATCTCCCCAAATATGTCGCAGGTTTAAAAAGTGACCTACTTCATGTGTTGTTGTTCTACCCTCATCGAAAGGCGCGGACAAATAAAATCCTGACCCTCCATTTTTAGATCCAAAATATTGTGGCCCCATGACAACACCATCTGTAGCAGCGCTACCGCCAGGAAATTGTGCATAGCCAAGAATTCCGCCTCCAATATTACACACCCACATATTAAGATATTGAGAAGCATCCCACGGGTTAACACCACCTTGCGACGATTTTTTCATCGCATCGTTAGTTCCCCATGCAGTATTAGTCGATGATTTTCTTGTAATTCCATTCGTTGCATTTCCGTTAGGGTCTACTGTGGCCATACAAAACTCAATTTGCGTATCGGCTGCTTGAGACCACGAATTATCAGCATCGGAATTTAATCTTCTAAAATCGTCATTTAAGACTTGAATTTGAGATAGAATCTGCGCCTCGCTAATATTTTCATTTGCGTTACTATAAATAACATGTACTACCACCGGAATAGTAATTACATTTCCTACTATTTTGTTACTAGAAGATTCCATTTGCGCAATTTTAGTTTGCGTAAAGGCTTCAATTTGATTCATTCTAGACTCTAAATTTGGGTCTAATTGTTTCCTGTATTCTAAATTCTCCATGGTTTCGCAACGTCGGTCTTGAGCGAACGCGGCGAAGGAAAACAATAAACATAGAATTGATAAAGTAATGTTCTGTTTCATGCTATTAGTTTAAGATTTTTACTTGATTATTATTAATAATGCAACGAAAGTATTAAAAGAGACAACTTAAATGCATTAAAAGACCTCTTTTTCGATTAAAAACGCACAAAATAATATTGTTCGGTTTTGTTTACGGATTTTACCGTAATTTTATAAATTGATATCATTGCCCTCGTTATATGACAAAAAAAAGCCTACTTACAGTTGAAGATTTATCTATTTCATTTCTTTCGGATGGCATAGAAAATGAGATCATTCATTCTATTTCTTATCATTTAGCACCGAATGAGATTTTAGGTATTGTTGGCGAATCGGGTTCCGGAAAATCGGTCTCTTCTTTAGCAATTCTAGGATTACTCCCAAAGAAAATTGCAAAAATTACTTCGGGACGTATTGTATACAATTCAGAAGACCTCACGGTATTATCCCCAAAAGCATTTCAGCAGATAAGAGGAAAAAAAATAGCGATGATTTTTCAAGAACCGATGAGTTCTTTAAACCCCTCGATGCGTTGTGGCCCTCAAGTAGAGGAGATTTTAAAGCAGCACACAGCGCTTTCTAAAACCGCCATTAAAGCCGAAACCTTATCCCTTTTTGAAAAGGTAAAACTTCCGGATGCCAAACGTGTTTATAAAGCCTATCCTCACGAAATTTCTGGCGGACAAAAGCAGCGTGTTATGATTGCTATGGCCATTGCCTGCAAACCCGAAATACTTATTGCAGACGAGCCTACAACAGCGCTAGACGTTACCGTGCAAAAAGACATTATTGCTTTATTAAAAGAGTTGCAGGCCGAAAACAAAATGAGTATTATTTTTATTACGCATGATTTGGCACTGATTTCTGAAATTGCCGATCGTGTTTTGGTAATGTATAAAGGAGCCATAGTAGAACAAAATACAGTAGAACACATTTTTAAGGCAGCAGAACACGAGTACACAAAAGCACTTATTAATTCTAGACCGTCGCTAAACGCACGCCTTAAAACATTACCTACCATTGCCGATGTGCTAAACGATACGGTTTTGGAAGAGGTGATTACCCCGGCAATGCGTGCCGAAAAACATAAAATACTGTATAGCAAACCGCCGTTGTTAGAGGTTAAAAACGTTGAGAAAGAATATATGTCTACTTCTGGTTGGTTCTCGAAACCTGAGCATTTTAAAGCGGTAGACTCCGTAAGTTTTAATATCTACGAAGGTGAAACCGTAGGATTAGTAGGTGAATCTGGTTGCGGGAAATCGACTTTAGGGAACACTATTTTACAACTCGATAAAGCGACGGCAGGAAATATATTATATAAAGGAGTAGATATTACCAAATTAAGCGCCTCGGAAACAAAAAAGCTACGCAAGGATGTCCAGATTATTTTTCAAGATCCCTATTCGTCTTTAAACCCTAGGATTCCTGTTGGTAAAGCTATTATGGAACCTATGAAAGTACATAACTTATATAAAAGCGATACAGAGCGTAAGGAAAAAACTATTGCTATATTAAAACGTGTAGGCTTAACCGAAGCTCATTTTAACAGGTATCCACACGAATTTTCTGGCGGACAACGGCAGCGTATTGGTATTGCGCGCACTATTGCTTTACAGCCTAAACTTATAGTGTGCGACGAAAGTGTATCGGCATTAGATATTTCTGTACAAGCTCAAGTACTTAATTTATTGAATGAATTGAAAGAGAAGTTTAATTTTACCTATTTGTTTATCTCTCATGATTTAGCAGTGGTAAAATATATGTCCGACCAATTACTGGTAATGAATGCTGGTAAAATTGAAGAGTTAGACGATGCCGATGTTATTTACAACGCGCCTAAAAAAGACTACACCAAAAAGTTAATTAATGCTATTCCTAAAGGGCTTTAAAAGAGTGAATGGTGAATGGTGAATGGTGAATGGTGAATGGTGAATGGTGAATGGTGAATGGTGAATGGTGAATGGTGAATGGTGAATGGTGAATGGTGAATGGTG
>JAGPVI010000075.1 GCA_018067115.1 Bizionia sp.
AGCAATAGACCACGCCAACACACCTTTTATTGACTCACTATATGCTAAATACCCAAATGCTGCATTAAGAACAGATGGGCGGCATGTTGGGTTACCTGAAGGACAAATGGGAAACAGTGAGGTGGGCCATATGAATTTAGGAGCTGGCCGTATTGTATATCAAGATTTAGCAAAAATAAACTTAGCAGTAAAAAAGCAAACCTTAGCTTTAGAACCGGTTTTACTAAATGCGTTTCAATATGCTAAAGAAAACGATAAAGCAGTTCATTTTTTAGGATTAGTTAGTGATGGCGGAGTACATTCTCATATTAATCACCTTAAAGGATTATTGGATGTTGCCGAAGGCTTAGGGCTTAAAAACACCTTTATCCATGCCTTTACCGATGGTAGGGATGTCGATCCTAAATCGGGAAAAGACTTTATTCAAGACCTACAAAACTATACTAAAAATACACACGCTAAACTAGCAACAGTAGTTGGTCGTTACTATGCTATGGATAGAGATCATCGCTGGGAACGCGTAAAACTAGCTTACGACGCGTTAGTAAATGCTAACGGCATACCGTCTACCAATGCGGTAGAAAGTATTCAAAAAAGTTATGATAACGACATTACAGACGAGTTTATAAAACCTATTGTAATGGTAGACCAAAATAATGCGCCGCTAGCGACTATTAAAGATGAAGATGTGGTTATCTTTTTTAATTTTAGAACCGATCGTGGGCGACAACTTACCGATGCTTTATCGCAACGTGATTTCCCGGAATTCGCTATGCATAAGTTGAATTTACACTACGTAACATTAACCAATTACGACCAAAATTTTAAAAATTTACACGTCGTTTTTAATAAAGATAATATCACTGAAACTTTAGGTGAGGTTTTAGAGAAAGAGAATAAAAAGCAGATTAGAATTGCTGAAACCGAAAAATACCCACACGTTACTTTTTTCTTTTCTGGCGGAAGAGAAGCCCCTTTTCACGGAGAAACACGAATACTAAAACATTCTCCAAAAGTAGCGACGTACGATTTAAAACCAGAAATGAGCGCTTTCGAATTAACCGAAGCCTTAGTCCCAGAATTAGAAAATAAGACTCCAGATTTTGTGTGTCTCAATTTCGCAAATGGCGATATGGTAGGACATACCGGCGTAATGGAGGCTGCTATAAAAGCCTGCGAAGCTGTAGATATCTGCGTAGAAAAAGTAATTACTACGGCATTAAAAAACGGATATACCACACTATTAATTGCCGATCACGGTAATTGTGAAACCATGATAAATCCAGACGGCTCTCCAAACACAGCACATACAACAAACCCGGTTCCTGTAGTTTTAATCGATACTGAATTAACCTCTATTAAAGATGGAATATTAGGAGATATAGCACCTACTATTTTAAAAATGATGGGCTTAAAACAACCTAAAGCGATGACCCAGCATTCTTTAGTTTAAACGCACTTAAAAGTAAAAATTGAATTAAAAGATTATGAAAAAAAGATTAATAATAGCTGTTGATTTCGATGGAACGATTGTAGAAGATGGCTACCCTGGTATTGGAGCGCCAAGGCTATTTGTTTTTGAAACGTTACAACGCTTGCAAAATGATGGACATCGTTTAATTTTATGGACTTATAGATCTGGCAAAAAACTAGAGGAAGCCGTTACCTTTTGCAGTGAGAACGGTATTACATTTTATGCTGTTAATAAAAGTTATCCTGAAGAAGTTTACACGAATGCCGTGAGCCGAAAAATTAATGCCGATTTATTTATCGACGATCGTAATATTGGTGGTGTTTTAGGTTGGGGTGAAGTCTACCAAATGCTTACCAATGAGGGTGCGCAACTTCCAAAACCTAAAAAGAAAGGTTTATTTTCGTTTTTGAAAAAATAAACCTCCTCTCGACAATTCAAAATACTGTTTATCTACTAATTCTTGATGGTCTGGATGCGCAATATTCACTAAAGCTTTTACACGCTCTTGAATGGTTTTTCCATATAAATTTGCAATCCCAAATTCGGTAACCACATAATGCACGTGAGCTCTTGTGGTTACTACTCCTGCCCCCGGATTTAAACTAGGCACAATACGACTAATTCCAGATTTTGTTGTCGATGGTAACGCAATTATTGCTTTCCCTCCCTCGCTTAATGAAGCGCCACGAATAAAATCCATTTGACCGCCAACACCTGAATACATATTAGAACCTATAGAATCTGCACACACTTGCCCGGTTAAATCCACTTCTATAGCAGAGTTAATGGCTACCATTTTAGGGTTTTGCTTAATAACAGACACATCGTTAGTATAATTAGAAGCCCTCATTTCTATAAACGGGTTATCGTCTACATAATCGTAAAGACGCTTAGACCCAATTAAAAAAGTGGCCAACGCCCGACCTCTATTCACGCCCTTATAATTACAATTAATAACGTTATTTAGTATTAAATCTATCACACCATCAGAAAACATTTCGGTGTGTAACCCCAAATCTTTATGGTGAATTAATTGCGATAGTACGGCATTCGGGATATTTCCAATCCCCATTTGCAGGGTGCTTCTATCTTCAATTAAACTGGCTACATGATTTCCTATTTTATTTTCAATAGCCGATGGTTCTACAATAGTATGCACAGGCAAAGGGATATCGCATTCTACAAAGGCATCAATTTCGGCGATATGAATAATTCCTGCCCCATGGGTTCTTGGCATTTGCTTATTCACTTGCGCAATGACATAATCGGCATTATCGATAGCAGCTAGCGTTGCTTCCACAGAAACACCTAACGAGCAATACCCGTGCTGATCGGGCACAGAAACGTGAATTAAAGCGACTTGTAAATCAATTATATTACGTTTAAATAGCAGAGGCACTTCACTTAAAAAAACAGGAGTATACGACCCATTTCCTGCTTTTAATGTATGACGTACATTTTTTCCGATAAAAAAAGAATTTACATGGAAACTATTCCGTAATTCTGGGTTTGCATACGGCGCTTCACCCTCTGTATGCAATTGGCATATTTGCACATTCCTTAATTCTTCATGTCTATTGGTTAATGCCTGAATTAAAAGCTGTGGTGCGGCAGCTGCTGCCTGAATATAAATTTTACTGTTAGATTTTACAATTTTTACTGCTTCTTCTGCCGAGACTGGTCTGTACATAATCCTAATTTTAGTTCTACAAATATCCTATAAATTAAACATTTAAAAACTGCCAAAAGTCATATTCTATAAACATTATATAGCACATTAAATTTATTATCTTTGTATCATATTTTTTATGCACATGATAATAGTTAAGACACGAGAAGAAATAGAATTAATGCGAGAAAGCGCGTTAATAGTATCTAAAACATTAGGTGAAGTTGCCAAAGCTGTAAGGCCAGGTGTAACAACTTTAGAATTAGATAAAATTGCCGAAGAATGTATTAGAGATCAAGGCGCAATACCTGGTTTTTTAGGATTGTACGATTTCCCTAACACACTTTGTATGAGTCCTAATTCTCAAGTGGTTCATGGTATTCCAAACAACACACCATTAGTGGAAGGCGATATAATTTCTATAGACTGTGGTGCTATAAAAAACGGTTTTTATGGTGACCATGCCTATACCTTTGCTATTGGAGAGATTGCGCCAGAAATAGAAAAGCTATTGCAAGTAACAAAAGAATCTTTATACTTAGGTATAAAAGAGTTAAAAAGAGGTAATCGCGTTGGTGATGTAGGTTATGCAATTCAAAAATACTGTGAAGATCACGGCTACGGTGTGGTACGTGAATTAGTAGGTCACGGATTAGGTAGAAAAATGCACGAAGATCCAGAAATGCCTAATTATGGAAAACGTGGTCGCGGGAAGAAGTTTGTTGATGGAATGGTGGTTGCTATCGAACCAATGATTAATCTAGGAACCCAACGCATTAAACAACATAATGATGGTTGGACAATTACAACTCTAGACGGTAAAGCTAGTGCTCATTTTGAACACGATGTTGCAATTGTAGACGGAAAACCAGAATTACTATCCACATTCGCGTATATTTATGAAGCTTTAGGGATTACATCTACCGAAGAAGACGCGTTTAGACAACTACCTTTAGTGCTTTAAATTTCAGTTTTAAATGAATCATATTGCTCACATTGAAGCCCAATTAACACCATTAAAACACCAATTAAAGGTCCATAAACTGTACAAAAATTTGACCTCTATTGAAGATATAAAAATCTTTATGGAGCAACACGTTTATGCTGTTTGGGATTTTATGTCGCTTTTAAAAGCGCTTCAAATACATTTAACTACGGTAACTGTACCGTGGGTTCCTGTTAGCAATCCAACGATTTCTCAATTTATAAATGAAATAGTTTTAGGTGAAGAAAGTGATGTTAACGAGAATAATGAACCACAGAGTCATTTTGAAATATACTTGGACGCTATGCATCAAATTAACGCAAATACTACACCCGTTGATGCGTTAATTACGCATTTAAAAAATGGGTTTCCGGTTGAAAAAGCTTTAAATAGTATTGAAATACAAAAAAAAACAAAAGCGTTTGTAAATCACACATTTGAGGTTATTAGCACGAATGAAGTACATAAAATTGCTTCGGCATTTACTTTTGGTCGCGAAGATTTAATACCAGATATGTTTTTGCAAATTATAGCACAATCAGAAAAAGAAAACAGCGACAACCCGTACAGCAAACTTAGTTATTATTTACACCGCCATATTGAAGTAGATGGGGACAATCACGGCCCGTTGTCTTTAAAAATGATTGCCGCATTATGTGGTGAAGATTCCAAGAAATGGGACGACGTTTTAGTCGTTGCTAAAGCGGCATTAACTTATAGAATACAATTGTGGGATGTTATAGACCGTCTTATTATTGCCCGCCGTAACACAACTGCATAGCTCATTTATCATTGAAAAATCTCTTTAAATTCTTTCTAAACTTTTTACCAAGGCCTTTTTTAATTAGGTTGAGTTATACGGTACGCCCATTTTTGGCATTCTTTTTAAAAGGAGACACGTTTATAGACCCCATTGACGGCAAAGGATTTAGAACATTTTTGCCTTACGGCTACGGAGAGCAAAGAAATAATGTGCTATCCCCCTCGACATTAAGTTTAGAACGCCACCGGTTATTATGGCTTTATTTAAAGGAAGAAACAGACTTTTTTTCTGCATCTAAAAGCGTATTACATTTTGCTCCCGAACAATGTTTTTTAAACCGCTTTCGTAAGCTAAAAAACTTAGACTATACAACCACGGATTTAGAATCCCCGATTGCCGATGTAAAAGCGGACATCTGTAACTTACCTTTTAAAGATAATAGCTACGATATTATTTTATGCAACCACGTGTTGGAACATATTCCAGACGATACTAAAGCTATGCAAGAATTATATAGGGTGATGAAACCTGGCGGTTATGGCGTTTTTCAAATTCCTCAAGACTTAAGCCGAGACATCACTTTTGAAGACAATACAATCACCGATAAAGCAGAACGCGCTAAAATATTTGGACAGTATGACCACGTGCGTATTTACGGTCGCGACTTTTTTGATAAATTAAGACGCTTTGGTTTTACGGTTCAAGAAGTTGATTTTACAGCATCGCTAACTGATGCAGAGATCACAAAATATTGCCTAGCAAAAGGTGAGATTATCCCTGTTGTTTACAAGCCCACTATTGTATTAAAAACGTCTTAGAACTTTTGTTTTTTTTTTAAGGAATTACAACCTATATACTTTCTTTACTCCGGGAAATTATTGAAACCTAAAGATTCGTATTCCTTATTTTCGTTTTCGAAGATTATATACCCTTTTAAGTCTTTATGTCGTGCTAAAAATTGCTTTACCCCCTCTACGCCCATAGCTTGTAAAGCCGTTGCGTAACCATCGGCTAGCATACAATTTTTAGTAATTACAGACGCACTAAGAATATTGGTTTTTGTAGGATAACCAGTTTTCGTATCAATAATATGTGCGTACTTATTTCCGTTTTCGTCTACTTTAAACTTTCTATAGGTTCCAG
>JAGPVI010000079.1 GCA_018067115.1 Bizionia sp.
CTGGAACCATTGCTAAAGCGATGTCTGCTTACGACAAAGATTTTAGCGATGCCATTTACGGTATAGAAAAAGACAGACGCTATGTTACCGAGGCTCGTTTACGTAAAATGCTTGATCACGAAATTAACTTGATGGAGCAACGTATAACACGAGATAAACACCCGCATAAAATGTTTTTTAGTTATGCCAATACGGTAGCTACTATAGATTTTGCTAAAAAATTTAAAGGCCACGGGTGGATTGGAATAAAATACCAAATAGACGCCGAACAAGCTTATAATGAAATTGTTCTACACGTACGTTTTAAAGAAAACGATGCGCGTTTGCAACAAGAAACCTTAGGGAAGTTAGGTACAAACTTAATTTATGGTGCGTATTATAAATACAACCAACCAAAAAAATTATTGCGCTATTTATACGATCACTTAGATCAAGATCAATTAGAAATAGACACCATTAACTTTTCTGGTCCTATTTTTGAAAAAGTAGACAACCGTTTAATGAGTTTACAATTGGTTAAAAACGGAATGACCGATGCCATTATGTTTGCACCAGACGGTAACAACGTACTGCCTGCAAAAGTCCTTTACAAGAAAAATATTTTAACGCTACGCGGAAGTTTTAGACCGGTAACCAAAGTAAATATGGATATGTATCAAAAATCGTACGCCATGTTTATAAAAGAAAATAAAGTGGACGAAGATAACACACAAGTTATTTTCGAAATTACACTATCTAATCTACGTGCCGAAGGTGAAATTGATGAGCAAGATTTTATGGATCGTGCAAAACTACTGTGTTCTTTAGGGCAAACGGTTTTAATTTCAAATTTCCAAGAATATTATAAATTAGTAGAATATTTCTCTCAATACACTAAAAGCCGAATGGGCTTAGCGATGGGCGTTAATAATTTAATAGATATTTTCGACGAAAAATATTACCGCCATTTAAGTGGTGGTATTTTGGAAGCTTTTGGGAAACTATTTTTTAAAGATCTCCGCGTGTATTTATACCCAATGGAAAATGAAGATGGCATAGTCACTACTAGCGAAAATTTAAAAGTACACCCTAGAATGAAGGAGCTTTACAAGTTCTTTAAATATAATGGAAAGGTTGTGGATATTACAGAATATGACCCTGAGAATTTAGCCGTGTTTTCTAGAAAAGTACTGTCTATGATTGCAAAAAATGAAGACGGATGGCAAAAAATGTTACCACCAGGAGTGTCTAGCTTAATTATGGAAAAAAGTTTATTTGGTTGCGAAACGGAGCAGGCTAATCTTAACGACTAATAGTTTTATAATCTTATTAAAAAAGGCTGCTAATTTATAAATTAGCAGCCTTTTTCTTTTTATAAAGTTCTCTATTCATTACAATAAATAGACGCTCTATTTTATATTAAAGTTCTAAAATTTGAGCCGCGTGATCTTTTGTTTTTACTTTATCGATAACGTGTGCTACAACTCCGTTCTCGTCTACAAGAAATGTTTTTCTATGTATACCGTCGTATTCTTTGCCCATAAATTTCTTTAATCCCCAAACACCAAAAGCATTAATCACTTCTTTATTTTCGTCGGCTAATAAAGGGAATGGAAATTCGTATTTAGCTTTAAAATTAGATTGTTTTTTTTCAGAATCTGCACTCACTCCTAAAATCTCATATCCTTTATCCTGTAGCACTTTGTAATTGTCGGTTAAGTTACAGGCTTCGGCAGTGCAACCTGGTGTATTTGCTTTAGGATAAAAAAATACGATAAGCTTTTTACCTTTATAATCTGATAACGATACCGTTTCCCCATCTTGATTATTCACCGAAAAATCTGGCACTTTATCTCCTTGCTTTAATGTATTCATAGTTGTATTTTTGATTTAATCCAAAAATACAATATATGACGAAGCAAGAAAAGGTAGAATTTGTTATAAATACGTTAAAAGACTTATATCCAGAGATACCTGTTCCTTTAGATCATAAAGATCCTTATACACTACTTATAGCTGTTTTATTATCTGCTCAATGTACAGATGTTCGAGTAAATCAAATTACACCTATTTTATTTGCAAAAGCAGATAACCCGTATGATATGGTAAAGTTATCGGTTGAGGAAATAAAAGAAATTATTCGTCCGTGTGGCTTATCCCCAATGAAAAGTAAAGGAATTTACGGCTTGTCTAAGATCATAATTGAGAAATATAACGGCGAAGTACCTCAAACTTACGAAGGTTTAGAAGAGTTGCCTGCTGTTGGCCATAAAACAGCCAGCGTGGTTATGTCTCAAGGTTTTGGCTTCCCTGCATTTCCTGTAGACACCCATATTCATCGTTTAATGTACCGTTGGAATTTAACTAATGGTAAAAATGTTGTGCAGACTGAAAAAGATGCGAAGCGTATATTTCCTGAAGACATTTGGAACGATTTACACCTTCAGATAATATGGTACGGTAGAGAATACTCCCCAGCGAGAGGTTGGGATTTAGAAAAAGATATTATTACAAAAACTATTGGAAGAGCTACAGTTTTAAAAGACTATTATAAAAACAATAAAAAAGCCTTGAAGTAAATCAAGGCTTTAAAAAACTAATTCTGAAGCGCTTCAAACTTCATATTTTTATATTTAATAACACTTAAAGCTTTAGAATAACTAAGAATAAAACTAATTGTCTCATCTTTTGGGTTCATTTTAATTTCTGTTTTGTTTTTTCTAGAGTAAAGTTTTGCCATGTTTCAAATTTTGGTTGGTTTCAAAAAATAAAACGACATACTTTACAAAATATTGTTCTAATTAGTTAAAATAATGTTATGCTTCTCGATCACTTTCCTCATATTAATTAAAGCGTAACGCATACGTCCCAGCGCAGTGTTGATGCTAACCCCTGTACGCTCTGAGATTTCCTTAAAACTCATATCGTTATACATACGCATCATTAAGACTTCTTTTTGGTCTTCTGGAAGCTCGTCTATTAAGCGTCTTACATCACTTTCTACCTGTTCTTTAATAATCGCTTTTTCGGCATTTAGCGTATCACAACTTAATACAGAGAAAATGCTAAATTCGCCACTATTATCAAATTTTGGCATTCTATTATTCTTTCTAAAATAATCTATAACTAAGTTGTGAGAGATACGCATAACCCAAGGTAAAAACTTACCTTCTTCATTGTAAGCACCGCGCTTTAAAGTTTTAATGACTTTAATGAAAGTATCTTGAAAAATATCTTCTGCGACATCTCTATCGTAAACTTTCGAATATATAAAGCTAAAAATGCGCTGTTTATGTCTCTTAATTAAAATTTCTAATGAGGTTTCATCGCCTTGAATATAATTGCTAACTAATGTAGCATCCGAGATTAGTTTGTTTTGCATAATAATTACTTTTTCTTGCAGAAGAAGTCTTCTTACAATTTGGGATTTATAAAGTGAAAAGTAATGTTATGCTATAAGCGATGTAATTTAAATGGTTATTGAATGACTCAAATATAACAACATTCATTCCGTAAAAGCAAAAAAAAGCTAAAGATTTAACATTTTATTGCACAATATTCTTTTTTAAATGCTGCTTCATATACCTTATCTTTGCATTTTAGATACTAAAACACTTATGAATACTATACTTTCCGAAGTTAACCCAAAACAAAATATTATTATTAAAGGGGCAAAATTGCACAACCTTAAAAATATTGATGTTGTAATCCCTAGAAACAAATTAGTTGTTATCACAGGGTTATCGGGTTCTGGAAAATCAAGTTTAGCATTCGATACGTTATATGCTGAAGGCCAACGTCGTTATGTTGAAAGTTTATCGAGCTATGCTAGACAGTTTTTAGGCCGTTTAAATAAGCCCAAAGTAGATTATATAAAGGGTATTGCTCCTGCTATTGCCATCGAGCAAAAGGTAAACTCTACCAATCCACGATCTACAGTTGGTACAACCACCGAAATCTATGATTACCTAAAATTATTGTTCGCTAGAATAGGAAAAACCTATTCGCCAGTATCTGGATTAGAAGTAAAAAAGGACACAGTAAGCGATGTTTTAAATTATATTAAAACACTAGAAGAAAAAGAAAAACTGCTACTTCTCTCTCCTATTTTTTTAGAGGAAGGACGTACTATAGAAAACAAACTTCAGGCGTTAAATCAACAAGGTTATGCCCGTATTCAATATAAAGGCGAGATTTTAAAAATTAACGATGCCAAAAACATTAATGCGTTAGATGATTTGTTTTTAGTGGTTGATAGAATCGTTACCAAAGACGATGAAGATTTTTACAACCGTTTGGCAGATGCCATACAAACCGCTTTTTTTGAAGGTAAGGGAGAGTGTTATATAAAAACATTAAAAGACGACACGAAACGCCATTTTAGCAATAAATTTGAATTGGATGACATTACGTTCCTGGAACCTAACGTGCACTTATTCAGTTTTAATAATCCTTATGGTGCGTGCCCTAAATGTGAAGGATACGGAGATATTGTTGGTATAGACGACGATTTGGTGATTCCCAATACAGAATTATCGATTTACGAAAATGCTATTTTTCCTTGGCGAGGGGAAAGTATGAGTTATTATCGTGATCAACTGGTTAATCAATCTCATAAATTCGATTTTCCTATTCACAAACCGTATTTTAAACTAGAAGAGGCTCATAAAACACTAATTTGGGAAGGAAACCAATATTTTGAAGGCCTTAATTCCTTCTTTGAAGAATTAGAGTCTAAAGCTTATAAAATTCAAAATAGAGTGATGTTATCGCGTTACCGCGGAAAAACGAAATGTAAAACGTGTCACGGTAAACGTTTAAGACCAGAAGCAAATTTTGTAAAGGTAGACGGTGCATCGCTTACAGATTTAGTAGAAATGCCATTAGACAAATTAGCGCATTTCTTTAAAAACATACAATTAAACGACCACGATACTACAATTGCTAAACGCTTACTTATAGAAATTAATAACCGTTTGGCCTTCTTATCTAATGTAGGGTTAGATTATTTAACTTTAAATCGTAAATCGAACACCTTATCTGGTGGCGAAAGCCAGCGTATAAACCTAGCCACGTCTTTAGGGAGCAGCCTGGTGGGCTCGATGTATATTTTAGACGAACCAAGTATAGGATTGCACCCAAAGGACACAGAGCGTTTAATATTGGTTTTAAAAGCGTTACGTGATTTAGGAAACACGGTTATTGTCGTCGAGCACGATGAAGATATAATGAAGGAGGCCGATCAAATTATCGATATCGGTCCCGAGGCAGGGACTTTAGGTGGTGAAGTTGTGGCCACAGGAACTTTTGAAGAGATATTAAAATCTAATTCTTTAACGGCGCAATATTTAAATGAAACGCTAAAAATAAAAGTGCCTAAAAAAAGACGCACATCTAAATACAACGTTGAAGTTATTGGTGCGCGCGAAAACAATTTAAAAAATATCAATGTTAATTTCCCTCTTGGAATGTTAACCGTAATTACGGGAGTTTCTGGAAGTGGAAAAAGTACACTTGTAAAAAAAATAGTCTATCCGGCATTGCAAAAAGCACTGACTGGTTTTGGTGAAAAGCCTGGGCAGTTTTCAGAATTAAAAGGAAATTATGCCAATGTAAAACATATAGAATTTGTAGACCAGAATCCTATTGGGCGCTCCTCGCGCTCTAACCCCGTAACTTATATTAAGGCTTACGACGATATTAGAGCTTTGTTTTCAAAACAAAAATTAAGTACCATTAGAAATTACCAACCTAAACATTTTAGTTTTAATGTTGATGGCGGACGTTGTGAAACGTGTAAAGGTGAGGGTGAAGTTACTATCGAAATGCAATTTATGGCCGATGTGCATTTAGAATGCGAAACGTGTAAAGGAAAACGCTTTAAAAAAGAAGTTTTAGAAGTGACATTTGCCGATAAAAACATCGATGATATTTTAAATCTAACCATTGATGATGCTATTACGTTTTTTGATGAAAATCACGTTACAAAAATAAAAAACAAACTCCAGCCCTTGCAAGATGTAGGGTTAGGCTATGTTACTTTAGGACAGAGTTCTTCTACTCTTTCTGGTGGTGAAGCTCAACGTATAAAATTAGCGTCATTTTTAGGTAAAGGAAATACAAAAGAAACAGCCTTATTTATATTTGACGAGCCTACAACTGGACTGCATTTTCATGATATTCAGAAATTATTAAAATCGTTTACTGCTCTAATTGAAAAAGGCCATTCTATTTTGGTGGTTGAGCATAATTTAGAATTAATAAAATGTGCCGATCATATTATTGATTTAGGTCCGGAAGGTGGAGAATATGGCGGTCATTTAGTTGCTTTTGGAACCCCTGAAGAATTAGTAAAGAACAAGGAGTCTATAACTGGAAAGTATTTAAAAGATAAGCTTTAATGCTTTACCTAAAGTCTAATTAAAATAATTTGTATTAAAGTTATAGAAAGATAGAACGCAAACAATCGCTTCACATAGCACGTGTTTGCTATTGGTTTTATTGTAATAAGGTTTTAGTATGTCACTATTTTTTTAGAGACGTTAAATAGTAATAAATAAAAAACGCTCACTTAAAAAAGTGAGCGTTTTTTATTTATATTTTTAAAGATGTACTAATCGAAATTAATTACCTTCAAATCTTTCTATTTTTGCACCAATCTTTTTAAGACGCTCTACAATATGCTCGTAACCCCGATCTATTTGCTCAATATTATGAATAGTAGATGTTCCTTTAGCAGAAAGCGCTGCGATTAACAATGAGATACCCGCTCTAATATCTGGCGAAACCATTGTTGTTGCTTTTAGTTGCGATTTAAAATCGTGACCAATAACTGTAGCTCTATGCGGATCGCAAAGAATAATTTTAGCCCCCATATCGATTAATTTATCGACAAAGAACAAGCGACTTTCAAACATTTTTTGGTGCACAAGCACTTCGCCTCTAGCCTGTGTTGCCACCACTAAAACGATACTTAATAAATCTGGAGTAAATCCTGGCCAAGGCGCATCGGCGATGGTTAAAATAGAGCCGTCAATATAGTTTTGTATTTCATATCCGTCTTTATGCTCAGGAATAAAAATATCATCCCCTTTACGCTCTAAGGTAATTCCTAATTTTGCAAATACACTTGGTATTTGTCCTAAATCATCCCAGCTTACATTTTTAATAGTCAGCTCACTTTTTGTCATTGCAGCTAGACCAATCCAACTTCCAATTTCAATCATATCTGGAAGCATTTTATGCTCTGTTCCGCCTAGAGTATCAACACCTTCAATCGTTAATAAATTAGAACCGACACCAGAAATTTTAGCGCCCATTCTATTTAACATTTTACACAATTGCTGTAAATAAGGTTCGCAGGCTGCGTTATAAATAGTTGTTGTGCCTTCTGCTAAAACAGCAGCCATAACAATATTTGCAGTTCCTGTTACCGATGCTTCATCCAAAAGCATATCGGCTCCTTTTAATTTAACGGCTTCAACACCATAAAAATATTCTTCGCGATTGTATCTAAACTTAGCACCTAGATTTATAAAACCTTCAAAATGTGTGTCTAAACGACGGCGACCAATTTTATCCCCCCCTGGCTTAGGAATGTATCCTTTTCCAAAACGTGCTAATAAAGGACCTACAATCATAATCGAACCTCTTAAACCACGGCCTTCCTCTTTAAAGTCAGCAGATTTTAAGTAGCCTAAGTTTATGTCATCAGCTTGAAAAGAATACGATCCAGAAGATAAATGCTTTACTTTCACTCCCAAATTACTTAAAAGAGTGATAAGTTTATTAACATCTATAATGTCTGGAATATTGTTTATGGTAACAACTTCTGGGGTTAATAAAACAGCGCATAATATCTGTAATGCTTCATTTTTAGCTCCTTGAGGTTGGATTTCACCTTTTAATTGATGACCTCCTTCAATTTTAAATGTACCCATAGACTTCTTTAATATCTTTTTTTACCGCGATTGGAATTGTTAGTATGACTTTTTTTAGCGTGTGTTTTTTTAGTATTAGAACTCGTGGTCGTATATTTTTTCTTGTTACTATTTTGTAATAAACGCGTAGCATCTGTTAAATCTTCTTCGGCTTGTTTAAGATTAATCTTACCGTCGGAAAGCTCGTACAAATGGTTATAAATTACAGAATCTTCCACTGTGTCTTTATTCCAATTAAGAAAACACTTTTTCATATGATTTGCAATCGTAAAAATCAAGGCTTCTTTTAATTCACCTTCTTCCCACGTATTAGCAACGTCTATCATTGTTTTAATATTGTT
>JAGPVI010000082.1 GCA_018067115.1 Bizionia sp.
TACACCTTGTTTACCAATTAAATCCCCCATTCTATAATAGGGGTCTTTATTTATATTGGCATTGTTAACCTCTCCAATATCACCTAAAACATTTGCGCCAATAGTGGTTTCGTATTGTCTTAACGAGCGTTTCTGGATATAGAAGCCTTCATATTTACGCATTTTTTCTTGTAAAATAGCGTAGTCTTCTTTCGAGAGCTGAGAGACAAAAACATAGGGTAGGCGGTAGGAGTAATTTTTAGCTTTTTCAAATTGCTTTTTAAACTGGGCTTTGTCGATTTTAAGTAATTGGCAAAACTCTAAAGTATCTAACGGTTTTACTTCGCGAGGAATAACCATAACATCGTACGAGGGTTGATTCGCAACAAGTAATTCGCCATTTCTATCGTACACAAAACCACGCTTAGGGTATTTGAAGACTTTTCTAATCGCGTTATCTTCATACAAACTATAGCTGTCTGAAGCATACACTTGAAGATAAAATAACCTAGCAGTAAAAAGTAAACCTACAATGACTACAGATATAAAGAGTAAAAATTGTCTCATTTCTTTTTCTTTCTACTAAAAATTATAGTGATTAAAACACATAGGAGTATAGTGAATATACTGGAGTATAACGTGTTTTGTAGTATTAAAAGTATTTTCGAAAAGTTAAAAACTTCTAAAGAAAAGAATATAAAATGATGGATAATAGTAAGTATAGAAATATAGGTGATTCTCTGACCTAATTCTGTGGTGCTAAACTTTATAGATTGATGGTCGTAAAGGGCGCCAAAGCTAAACTTTAAAGCTACAGGTCTTATGTATGCAATAGCTACAGAAGCCGCAGCATTAATGCCGCCAGTGTCTAAAAACATATCGATGCTTAACCCCAATAGAAAGCTCAAGAAAATAATAGTCATTCGGTTATTTTTTACTGGGAATAACAGAATAAACAGAATGTAGAGATGCGGATTAATATAGCCTAAGAAATTAATATTACTTAATACTAAAACTTGTAATAATAGTAAAACAACAAAACGGACGGTATTTATAGAAAGTATACTAGTCATCTCTGTTGTTTAAAAGTGTTTTTAATGTGTTTTTATTAGTGTTTTCTATAATGTAAACGTGTTCTAAATCCGTCATATCATTAAATAACTCTACGGTTATTTCGTAATAATTTTCTGCGGTATCTAGGTTGAAATTTGCAACGGTACCTACAGGGACGCCTTTCGGGAAAATGGCCGAGCGCCCAGAAGTAATAATAGTATCTCCAATTATAACGGGAGCTATTTGTGGTATTTCTGTTAGCTGAATATATTTTGGAGACTTCGCATTCCAAGAAATAGTACCAAAATGGTTGGTCTTTTTTAGTTGTGCACTTATACGTGTAGTTGTATTTAAAATAGATAAAACCGTAGCGTTATGTGCGCTTGTTTTTTCTATAATACCTAAAATACCTTTAGAGGTGATTACTCCAAAATCTTGATCTAAACTATCGGCCTCTCCTTTATTAATTAAAATAACATTATTAGTTTTAGAGTAGCTGTTTCTAATTACCTGCCCAGAAATAAAACGGTACGTTTTATTAAAACGAGTGCTATCGATAAAAACGGAGTCTTTAGTATTTTTAGAATTATACAGTAAAGATTTTAAGGTATTATTCTCTTCTTGGAGTAAAATGTTTTGTTGTTTTAGTCCAAAATAATCACTAAAATTATTAGACATAGTATATACTCCGCCAGTTAAAAAATTGGCGGAATTAACAAATTTACTCTTATGGAAAGAGTGTGATTGAATAGTAAAACCCAAAGACACTAAAAATAGAAATAGAAACAGTAGAAACGATTTGTTTCTAATTATAAAGTTTACTATTTGTTGCATTTAAATGTGAAGGTTTATTTTATCAGTATACTTTTGTATTTAGCAAGATTTTTTAACGTAATACCTGTACCACGAACTACTGCTCTTAAAGGATCTTCGGCAATGTAAACCGGTAGGTCTGTTTTTTGCGATAAGCGTTTATCTAGACCACGTAACATACTACCACCACCCGCTAAGTAAATACCAGTATTATAAATATCGGCAGCTAATTCTGGAGGCGTTTGAGATAATGTTTCCATTACAGCATCTTCAATTCTTAGAATCGATTTGTCTAAAGCCTTAGCGATTTCACGATAAGAAATCTGAACCTGTTTAGGTTTTCCTGTTAAAAGATCACGTCCTTGAACGCTCATATCTTCTGGTGGGAGATCTAAATCTTCAGTAGCAGCACCAATTTGTATTTTAATTTTTTCAGCAGTACGCTCTCCAACATAAAGGTTGTGTTGCGTTCTCATATAATAAATAATATCGTTTGTAAAAACATCACCTGCAATTTTGACAGATTTGTCACAAACAATACCACCTAAAGCAATAACGGCAATTTCGGTAGTACCACCACCTATATCCACAATCATATTCCCTTTAGGTTGCATAATATCTACTCCAATACCAACTGCCGCAGCCATTGGTTCGTGTATTAAATACACTTCCTTACCGTTA
Source organism: Bizionia sp. (assembly GCA_018067115.1). GTDB lineage: Bacteria > Bacteroidota > Bacteroidia > Flavobacteriales > Flavobacteriaceae > Bizionia. The sequence goes on from JAGPVI010000082.1 coordinate 2,527, forward strand.
ACGCGCTCGGCACTTTCTTTTACTGCACGCATTTCTACTTCTGTAATTCCAGATGGAATACAAATAACCATACGTAAGGCCGGTGTAAATAATTTCTTTTTAAGCGCAGGAATGTTTTTAATAAACATGCTAATCATTTGCTCCGAGGCATCAAAATCTGCAATAACACCATCTTTTAGAGGCCTTATTGTTTTAATGTTTTCGTGCGTTTTTCCTTGCATTAAATTGGCTTCTTGGCCAACTGCAATTATTTTTCCAGAGATGCGATCGCGAGCAACTATAGACGGTGCATCTACAACAACCTTATCGTTGTGTATAATTAACGTGTTTGCAGTTCCTAAATCAATAGCAATTTCTTCTGTTAGGAAATCAAAAAATCCCATGCCTTATCTGTAATTATTGAAGTTATTATCTGTCTCGAAGTTACGAGGGTGTAAAAGTAGTAAAAGTATAGAAAAAAATGTACTTTATTAGTTATACTTCTCGATATAAATTTTTTATAATGAAACGACTCTGTAGTAGAACTTGTTTTTTGTAGTTTTATTTCATCTAAAAGCATAAAAAAAGCTCCAATTTTAAATTGAAGCTCTTTTGGTATTTTGAATGTATTTCTTAGTGCTTGAAATGACGTGTTCCTGTAAAAACCATCGACACATTATTGTTATCACAATAATCGATACTTAATTGGTCTTTTATAGATCCTCCTGGCTGAATTACTGCAGATACACCTGCGTTTTTTGCAATTTCTACACAGTCTGGAAATGGAAAAAAGGCATCACTAGCCATTACGCTTCCGTTTAAATCAAATTTAAAAGATTGTGCTTTATGGATGGCTTGATTTAAAGCATCCACACGACTTGTTTGTCCTGTTCCGCTAGCACATAATTGTTTGTTTTTAACCAATACAATAGTATTAGACTTTGTATGCTTACAGATTTTAGAAGCGAAGATTAAATCGTCTAATTCTGCATCTGTTGGCGCTTTTACTGTTGCTTTTTTTGTACCTTCTTTTTTATCGGTAATATTATTTCTGTCTTGAACTAATACACCATTTAAACATGTTCTTACTGTAGTTTGCGCTAATTCTGCATCCTTTAAAACCAATAAAATTCTGTTCTTCTTTCCTTTTAATAAAGTTTCAGCTTCATTTGTAAAAGATGGTGCAATAACCACTTCACAGAATAACTTATGAATTTCTTCGGCAGTTGCTGCGTCTATTTCAGTATTAGAAATTAAAACACCTCCAAAAGCCGACACTGGATCTCCAGCTAAAGCGTCGTTATAAGCTTCTAAAAGCGTGTTGCGTTGTGCTAAACCACAAGCGTTATTATGTTTTAAAATAGCAAATGTTGGCGCGTCGTTTTTAAACTCGTCCATTAAATTTACGGCTGCATCAACATCCAAAAGGTTGTTGTAGCTTAATTCCTTACCGTGAAGTTGCGTAAACATCGCTTCGAAATCTCCGTAGAAAAATCCGCGTTGATGAGGGTTTTCTCCGTAACGTAAAACTTTACCTTCTGTTTCAGATAATTTTAAAGCAGGGATATTTTCTTCTGTATTAAAATAATTGAAGATTGCAGAATCGTAATGAGACGATACGTTAAACGATTTTGCTGCAAAACGTTTTCTATCGGCTTCGGTTAAATCTCCTTTTTTGTCGGTGATCAACTCTAAAAACTCAGCATAATCATTAACAGAAGAGACACAAATCACATCAGCATAATTTTTTGCAGCAGCACGAATTAAAGAAATCCCTCCGATATCGATTTTTTCGATAATATCTTGAGCATTTGCTCCCGAAGCAACTGTTTTTTCAAATGGATATAAATCTACAATAACAACATCTATTTGTGGAATGTCGTATTCTATCATCTCTTTAACATCTCCATTATGGTTTTGGCGGTTTAAAATACCTCCAAATACTTTAGGGTGTAACGTTTTTACACGACCACCAAGTATAGATGGGTACGATGTAACGTCTTCTACAGGAATGACATTAATCCCTAAATCGGTGATGAATTTTTCGGTTCCACCAGTAGAATAAATTGTGACACCTTGTGCGTTTAATTCTTTAACAATAGGTTCTAAACCGTCTTTGCTAAATACAGAAATTAATGCAGATTTAATTGTTTTGTTATTGCTCATTGTAGTTGTGTTAATAAGCGGTCAAATGTAATGAATTCGCGCTTTATTTGAAATAAAATTAAAAACTGTTTTTCAACTAAATACAGTAGTTGTTAACAACAGCAATTAGGCTTCTAATAGCGCAGATACTTTAGCGCAAACAAACTCTAAAAAGCGCTCATCGTCTTCTGTAAAAGGGTCTGGCGTGTTCGAATCGATATCAATTTGCCCCATATTTTGTCCGTTTACAAAAATTGGGATGACAATTTCTGCCTTTACTGTAATGCTACACGCAATAT
>JAGPVI010000058.1 GCA_018067115.1 Bizionia sp.
GGTAATTATGGTAACTGTATGATTTGTAAAAAAAAATAAAATACATTAGTACTTCCGGCAAACAATCAATAAAAGCGTCACCTAGTGTAAAACACTGTAGTAATACGGTTTTCAGATTTAATTATTTAAGATTTAAAACTATAGAAGGTTATGAAACCGACGAATTTTATTGTTTTCACAATCTGGGTCCAGAACCAACCTAAAGACACGTGTACGCTACACAATGAGAGCGCAGTGTAATCTAATTAGTTTTACTACTAACAGTATTGATAAAAGACTATCAGTTTTATTATAATATCTAATTAGAAGACAAGATAACTCGCTGTTTCTATATCTTATTTTTTGTTTATATTAGAGTCTTAAAAGATTAAAAACACACTAAATCTCATTAAAAAAATAGAGGTGCAAAATAATGCATTGTATTTCAATGAAGTGCAACTAGATTTAATGACTTGGTAATAGAATAGCCCCTATGGAAAAGTTTGCTTCTTATAAGATTTTAACAAATAAAAAACTTGTAATTGAGTATTATCGAGGTAAAACAACTGTTGATGACCTTATTGCATTTAAAAAAAAATTACTACAAGACACCAATTACAATGTGAGTTGGGATACCATTGCCGATTTTAGAGCGTGCAGTCTATTAGTTAAGTCTAAAGACGTAATTAAGCTTGTAGAATTCATGAAGCAAGAATATAAGGATGGCTATGGCAGGTGGGTAAACCTATTAGCATCAAAACCAAATGAGTTTGCTGTATGGACTTTGTACTTAACCTTAACTAGTGAATCCGGGTTAAAATTTAATTTTAATATGGTTTCAGAAACAGAAGATCTAATTAAAGATTTTAAAAAAGATCATCTAACAAGTCTTGAGTTAAACCGTGTGCTAAACGATATAAAAGCAGAACCTAACATCTACCTATAGTTCCCCAACGCATATATTTCACATTTACGATTTTTTACAATACTAAAGAATTAGTAATCTCTATATTGTGTTGGCTAACAGTGGTGCAATAACATTGCTTATTCTGGTTCACTTTCTTTTAAACCTTGTTGTTCTATTCGTTTTTTTGGCACGTGTTTAATTAATGTTTTTCTAGCCTTAAAATCAATTTTAAAGACTAAAAATTTAAGAGATACAATGTATTTAAAAAGCGAAACTTATACTTTAAATGAAGAGTTTTTGTCCAAAAACGAAACGAAACAGATTAAGCCCTAAAAAAACCAAAATAATGTCGTGTATTACAGAAACAATGGTCGTTTCATTTTTACAAACTGCTATTTTTTAGTCGAAAAATAATCACATACAAATCCATTACAACCAATTTAACAAACCCTAAACTATGAGAAAATTACTACTATTAACGGCTCTATTACTAGGTATAATAGTTCAAGCCCAAGAATACTATTCTGCAGAAATAATATTAAGAAATGGCAATACAAAAACAGGGTATTCTACGCTGCCTTCTAATAAAGCATTTCAAAAATCTATTAAATTTAAAACGGCATCTAAAGGCTCATCAAAGAAAATTAAGAGTGATGCAATAGATAAAATTATTTTTACTCTAGATGATGGTAAAAAGTATTTATTTGAGAGAAGTGGGATGATGTATGTGACAAAAAAATACCATAAAAACAAAGAAAAGCAATGTGAAAAAATAAAGAACAATTGGATTCTAGCCACTTACTTCAGTGAGCATATTATAACTTATAATTTGGCTCAAAAATATTACATAGATAAAAACAACACTATGATTTCGCAAACCATAGATAACTCTGGAACTTGGGCAGATATATTTTTACTGGTTAAAAAACCAGAAGAAACGTGTGCGACTATGATAGGTCATATAGCATATGGAGCTACAATAATTGGACAAGAGAAGAGATTTAGAAAATCTGCTAGCATATATTTCGAGGACAAAGAAGAGTTAGTAAAAAGAATAAATAACAAGGAGTTTAAGAGTAATGAAATTCAAGAATTAGCCAAAGCCTACAGCGAACTTTTTTAGAATAACACCAGCTTTTAAAAATGCAATATTAGGGCTTATATATAATGATGTTTATAGAAGTACTTTAATATAAAGCGCATAGTTTTTTTACTTGGTTTTTTACTACAGGACTTTTTTTTAATGGGATATCTCTGTAAAAAAAGGAAAAACTTCAGCTTTTATCTCTTCCCGTGACTGAGAAAATATAACTTAAAATATTTACGATTTTTTACAATAATAAAGAATAAGTAATCTCTATATTACGTGCGTTATTAATTAATTTTATGGCATACCAATTATGTACATTTAATATATAATAGCAATAGCCTTTTTAGGCATAAAACAACAGATATACAACCAATAAAGAGTTTAAAGCATAGGTTTTATGCTTATATAGCTTAGTTACCAGCAAGCAAAAAACACAACCTAAATGACAAAAATAAATTATAAAGGAAGTAGATGGTTTAAATGTGATTTACATCTACACACAACTGCAAGTAAGTGTTTTGAAGACCAAACTGTAACCGCTCAACAATGGGTTGACAGAGCTATTGAGCAGGGTCTGAATTGTGTTGCTGTTACTGACCATAATACAGGAGCAAGTATTGATGAAATAAAAGAAGCTGCTAAAGACACTTCATTGACAATCTTTCCAGGGGTTGAAATAACTTGTGATGCAAGTAAGGTTCATTTACTAATAATTTTTGACACATCTAAAACTACTGCGGACATAAGAGATTTTCTTGTTAGAGCAAATATCAAAGCGGAAGATTTTGGGAAAGAAGAGGCGGCAACCATTTCTAGTATTTTTGACATATCCGAATTAGCTATAAAAGATGGAGCATTAGTAATTCCAGCACATATTGACGAATACAACGGACTTGGCTCTGTAAGTGTTGGAAATTTAAAAAAACTATATGCCGAATATGAAATAAATGCGGTTCAAGTAGTTCACAATGAATTTTTAGCCCCTTCTTTTGAAACAACAGATTATAAAGATTTAAAAACTAAATTGAACGATGATTATAATCCAAAAATTGCAATTGATGATTCAACAATAAAAGAATGGTACACTTCTGTAAAATACGCCTTAGAAGCTAAAAAAGCTATTGTAACTTTCTCCGACAACCCACACGCACCAAAAAACTCTAAACACGGCTTAGATGGAATTGGAACTAGATTTACTTGGATTAAAATGGGCGACACGCCTTCACTTGAAGGTTTGAGACAAGCCTTTTTATTACCTGATTTCAGAATTAAGAATGATTTTAATTATCCTAATTCGCCTTATAATCTTCCAGACTTGTGGATTAAATCTATTACGGTTTCTAATACAACAATAACAAAAGACAACATTCCTCTAAAAATAGATTTTAACCCACAACTAACTACAATTATTGGAGGTCGTGGTAGTGGAAAATCAAGTATTCTGAGATTTATTCGAGGCTTGTTTAATCGTACAAATGATTTAGTCGATTTAACAGAAATTCTTGAGGACCATAATCACTTTTATAAAAGTTTAGATACTAAAACTCAAAAAGGTGTTATCAAGAAAGACACTTCAATTGAGATAGAGTTTATAAGAAATAGTATTATTTATAAAATAATAGCAAGCGATATTTCTAATTCAGTTAATCAAACAATCATTATTCAGAAATACGATTCAGAAACAGATGATTGGATTGTGGAGGAAGCTGAATCATTTATTGACTTTTTTCAATATGAGCAATATTCTCAAAAACATATATATGAAATAGCTCAAGAACCTAATTCATTAAGAGAGAGAATTGATAAATCTATATCTGGAATGGAATCTTTTGTAAATGAGAGAGAAATAATCAAAAAAGAGTTTTTAGAGAAATCAGCTTCCATAAGAACAATAAGACAACAAATTTCAGGAAAAGGAAAACTACAAACTGAAATAACGGATTTAGACGCTCGGATTAAATTATTACAACAAAGTGGTATAGCTTCATTGCTAACTTCAAAAAATAAGTTCACAAGTCAAAAAAAGACTATTGATGAATTTCTTCTAGAAGCCAAAAACAATGAGGATGAAATCGAAAATCTTTCCAATACTCTTAAAATAGAAGAAATTGATTTTACAGAATTTGACACAAAGTATTCTGAAGAAGTTTCTCCATTAAGTAAAAGTGTTGTTGATGGTTATGAAGAAGTCAAACGTGAAATAGAGGCTTTAAAACAAAAAGCTGAGAAATTAAGAACCGACTTTAACACCTCATTGCCTTTAACAAATTGGAATAAAGATTTTGACCAAAATAATCTTGAGTTCAACGCTAAAAAAATTGAATTAGAAGCTCAAGGAATTGATGACATTTCTAATTATGAAAAACTTTCCGAAGCTAAAAAAGCAAAAGAATTAGAGCTAGAAAAAATAATAACTATTGAACTAAGTCTAATAACTGAAATAGCTGAAAGAGAAAATCTACAAAATCAATTCTTGCAAAAGACTAAAGACATTACTGTCTTGAGAAGAAATTTTGTAGCTGACTTAATGCAAGATGATAAAGTAAAAGTTTCAATTAAGCAATTTAGAAATAAAGCTGATTTTGTAAATAAAATTAGAGCTATTACTCAAAGATGGACTGGTTTCGAAACTGATATCGATTCATTGGTTGACATTTGTTTTAATGGTAATGTTGAGAATAAAATTAAAGATGTTCGCGATATCTTTTTAAAAATTAAAAAAGAGGAAACTGTAACAAATGTTAGTGGGTACTTTGTGAATTTAGTCAAGGGAATGTCCGAATCTCAAATTGATGAAATTGAGTTACTAATTCCCGAAGATGAAATTGATATACAATACAAACCTTCGGGTTCATCTACATTTAAGCCATTATCTACAGCATCAGCAGGTCAAAAAACAACAGCGATTTTGACATTTATTCTTTCTCAAGGTAATACACCTCTTTTATTAGACCAACCAGAAGATGATTTAGACAATAGATTAGTATATGAATTAATTGTTGACCGCTTAAAACAGGCTAAAGAAAATAGGCAAATCATAGTAGTTACCCATAATGCAAATATTCCAGTAAATGGAGATGCTGAATATATTTTGTCAATGGATTCTGAAAGTAAGAATCTAGAAGTTCTATATTCTGGAACAGTTGAAGAACCGACAATTAAAAAAGAAATTTGTGACGTTATGGAAGGA
>JAGPVI010000004.1 GCA_018067115.1 Bizionia sp.
ACTTTTTAACTACCACTCCATATTAGGATAGGCACGTTGCATGTATTGCATATCACTTAAGATAAACCCAAAATGTTCTGTATGAATTCCTTTTTTACCCCCTTTTTGAAACCATTTAGATTCCGGAATTTTCAAGGTCGATTCTTCTAAAACAGCATTAACAAGTGTGTAGTATTTATCTTTTAAAGCAGTAACGTCCACACCTATCCCCTCTGCAACCATTGCTTTGTCTGCATCGGTTTGGTGAAATAACTCATCTGTGTACGTCCATAATGAATCGATAGCTTCTTGCATTTTATCATGACTTACCGCTGTACCGTCTCCCAAACGCTTGATCCAATCTATTGAAAAACGTTGGTGGTAGCTTACTTCTTTAATCGACTTTTTAGCAATTGCCGATAAAGTTATATCGTGACTATTTTGAAGTTCTTGTAAGAATAACAAGTGGTATACATCGAATAAAAACTGACGTGCCATTGTATAGGCAAAATCTGTATTTGGTTGCTCCACTAACAAGACATTTACATAATCGCGTTCTTTACGAAGAAATGCAATAGTATCTTCGCTAGCATCGCCTCCTTTTAGTTTTGCTGCGTATTGGTAATAACTTCTTACTTGTCCAAATAAATCTAAAGAGATATTTGTACAAGCGATATCTGTTTCTAAACTTGGTCCGTGCCCTGTTAACTCCCCTAATCTTTGTCCTAGAATTAGAGAATTATCTGCGACACCAAGAATATAATTGTATAAGTTTTCTTTCATATTTACTTTCCACAACAGTGGGATTCTTTTTACTGAATGAGACCTCTCTTGTCTTAATAATCTCTTAAAAGTTGTATAATATTAAACTACAACCTCTCGACTCCATTCAAGGAGATACTTCAATTTTCAATTACTTTCCTCTATGTATAGTCGAGATCTTGTTTACACTTAAAAAGTCTATTTTAATAAGATAATTACATATATTTCACTTCGTCTGGAAGCTCATAAAATGTTGGATGGCGGTATACTTTATCTTGAGCAGGCTCGAATAACTCACCGTTATGCTCGGGATTTGAAGCCGTAATATTTTTAGATTCTACAACCCAGATACTTACACCTTCATTTCTTCTTGTGTACACATCTCTTGCATTCTCTAGAGCCATTTCTGCATCGGCGGCATGAAGGCTTCCAAAGTGACGATGTTCTAATCCGTTTTTACTTCTTACGAAGACCTCCCAAAGTGGCCAGTTTTTTGTTGACATAATTATATTTTTATCTGTTTGATACCCTTAGAACTAAGTCTAAGTTATCGTACAATTTAAATTGCTTGTTTTGTTTTACGTTCTACTTTTTTATCGGCGTGAGCCATTGCTGCATCGCGCACCCATTCTCCACCTTCCCAAGCACCTACTCGTGCTTTCATTCGTTCTTTATTCATTGGGCCGTGACCTTTTACTACTTGCCAGAATTCGTCCCAATTAATCTCTCCAAAATCATAGCTTCCACGCTCTTCGTTCCATTTTAAGTCTGGATCTGGAATGGTTAAACCAATAAGTTCTGCTTGCGGTACGGTTTGGTCAATGAACTGCTGACGTAGATCATCGTTAGATTTTCTTTTTAGTTTCCATTTCATCGATTGCTCTGTATGTACAGACTCTGCATCTGTAGGTCCTAGCATCATTAAACTTGGCCACCACCAGCGGTTTAGTGCATCTTGCGCCATATCTTTTTGCTCTGGAGTACCATTCGCTAATTTTAGCATGATTTCGAAGCCTTGACGTTGGTGAAAACTTTCTTCCTTACACACACGTACCATTGCTCTTGCATAAGGTCCATAAGAGGTGCTACATAATGGCACTTGATTAATAATGGCTGCACCATCTACTAACCAACCTACAGCGCCCATATCTGCCCAAGATACTGTTGGGTAATTAAATATGGATGAATATTTTGCTTTACCTGAGTGCAACTGCTCGTAAAGCTCATCTCTAGAGATTCCTAAAGTCTCACAGGCAGAATATAAGTATAGTCCGTGTCCTGCTTCGTCTTGCACTTTAGCTAATAAAGCCACTTTACGACGCAGCGTTGGCGCACGCGAAATCCAATTACCTTCTGGTAACATACCCACAATTTCTGAATGTGCATGCTGCGACATTTGCCTAATATGCGTTTGGCGGTATTTCTCCGGCATCCAATCTTTAGGCTCTATTTTTTCATCTCTAGCAATGCGTTCTTCGAATTGCTTTTCTAGGTCTTTAATTTGCTCTTCACTCATTGTATTAAAGTATTAGTGAATATTATCTTGTTGTTGCGTTAAGGATTGCAGCGACATCCTTTTTTGTTTGTCTCAAAAAAGATATAGCATAAAGCCTGACCCTATTAGGGTAACGCCCCAATTGTTATTTTTAAAAAATTACAAACTATTTTGAAGTTTATAATGCCTTTAACAAAGGGCTTATACGTCGAAATCGACCACAACTTTATCTGTTGTTGGCACGGCCTGACAGCTTAATATGTAGTTTTGCGCCACTTCTTTTTCGTCGAGGGCGTAATTTACTTTCATTTCTACAGCACCTTCTTTAACTTGGCATTTGCAGGTGCTACAGACACCACCTTTGCAGGCGAATGGCAAATCTGCTCCCGCTGCTAATGCGCCGTCTAGAATATTATCGAAATCATCGTCCATTATAAAGTGGAATTCTTTTCCGCCATCTATAATGGTTACTTGAGTTCCATCTACTTTTTTATCTAAAACCTCGGCAATATGTTTATTTTCTTCTTCGCTACTACCTGAGAAAAACAGTTCGTAATGAATTTTTTCTTTAGATAGTCCAGCCGCCACTAGCTCGTCGCGAATTAAAAATATCATATCCTGCGGCCCACAAATAAATGCGTGGTCTGTATCTGGAACATCTATAAATGTTTTTGTTAAAACAGCTAGTTTTTCTTTATCGAAACGACCATTTAAGAACGGGATATCGCGTTGTTCTTTTGTTAAGAAGTAAAACACTTGAAATCTTCCAAAATACTCATTCTTAAGCTGTTCTATCTCTTCTTTAAAGATAATAGATTTTACTGTTCTATTCAAATAGAAGAGCTTAAAAGTACTGTTAGGCTCACTTTCTAAATGTGTTTTTATAATAGATAGCATTGGTGTAATTCCACTTCCTGCAGCAAACGCAATGTAGTTTTTTGCTGTTGTTGCATCGCAGTCTACATAAAACTCACCGTGAGGAGGCATTATTTGCAGCTCATCACCTTGTTTTAACGTGTTAAATGCGTAATTAGAAAACACACCACTACGAATAGTTTTTACCGCAACTTTCCATTGATTATCTAACGGACTAGAGCATAACGAATAGTTACGTCGAATGTCTTCTCCATTAATTTCTTTTCGTAAAGTTAAGTGTTGTCCTTGCTTAAATTTAAAAGTCTCTTTTAAATCTTCGGGAATATCGAAAGTAATAACAACTGTATCTTTCGTTTCCTTATATATATCTGCAACTTTTATGTTGTAAAAATCTGCCATATTGAATTAAACTAATTTTAACTAACACTTGTTAGTTTAGTGACAAATTTACAAAATTATTTAATACATAATTGTTAATATTTAGGTGTTAATCCCTTTAATTAAAATCTGACTTAAACTTTTAGAAAGACTATGTTTATCTAAGGCTTCTTTTTTGGGGATCCAGAGATATATGGAGCGCAAGGTAGATAGTAAGGAAAAGAGTATAATTTCTGGATTTTCGTTAATGATTTCCTTGTTCTGGATTCCTGTTTTTATAATGTTTCTAAAATCTTCTTCGTAACCATTTCTCAAGGTTAAATAATATTCTAGTTGGTCTTCTAAATGCATCCAATCGTTATTTAACGAGGCCATACCGTAAGTATTCTCGCTCGCAATTTTAATGTGCAACTCCACGATATCGGTTAATTTTTGATCTGTTGCTGTCTCTGCATTTTTAATTTTATTCATTTCATTTGTAAACTCTTCGGCTATTGAAATGATAATACTATTAAGAAGCTCTTGTTTAGAGTTGATGTGATTATACAAGCTAGCAGCTTTAATACCTAACTCTGTTGCTAAATCTCGCATTGTTACCGCACTGTACCCTTTCTGTTTAAAGAGTTTCGCCGCGGCTTTAACAATGTCGTCTTTTCGGTTTTGTGGCTTCATTATAAATGGGGTAACTGAATTTTAATAAGATTACAATCAAACGTTAATCTTAATCTATGCTTAATATTAATTTCTAACTTTGTGTACATACTTTAATGATAGAATTGACAACCGTTATGGACAGCAATATAAAAACAAATCCTTTAATTGATAACCTTCCTCCACATTTAAAGCAATTTATAAAACCACAAAATTACGACGACTATTCGCCAATTAACCAAGCGGTTTGGCGTTATGTAATGCGTAAAAACGTGTCTTATTTAAGTACGATTGCTCATGACTCTTATCTTAAAGGTTTGGAAATGACTGGAATTTCTATTGATGATGTGCCAAGTATGTACGGTATGAATAGGATTTTGAAAAATATTGGTTGGGCAGCAGTAGCCGTAGATGGGTTTATTCCTCCAAATGCGTTTATGGAATTCCAAGCGTTTAAAGTGTTGGTAATTGCTTCCGATATTCGTCAATTAGAAAACATAGAATACACACCAGCGCCAGATATTATTCATGAAGCAGCAGGCCATGCCCCTATTATTGCCAATCCAGATTATGCCGAATATTTAAGACGTTTTGGTGAAATTGGATCGAAAGCTATTTTATCGTCTCATGATAATGATATGTACGAGGCAGTAAGAAAACTATCGATATTAAAGGAAGCCGCTTCTAGCAGCGACGAGGAGATTAAAGACGCCGAAGATTTAGTAAATGCACTTCAGAATAAAAAAGTACCGCTATCTGAAATGGCGAAAATTAGAAATTTACATTGGTGGACGGTAGAATATGGATTGATAGGCTCTTTAGAAAATCCGAAAATTTACGGTGCCGGATTACTATCTTCTATTGGAGAAAGCAAATGGTGTATGACCGATAATGTAAAGAAAAAACGCTATAGTATTGATGCTGCAGAGCAAGAATTTGATATCACAAAACCACAACCTCAGCTATACGTTACTCCCGATTTCGCCTATTTAATGCAAGTTTTAGAAGAGTTCTCGAATACTATGGCATTAAGAAAAGGTGGATTTAGAGGCTTACAGAAACTTATAGATTCTAAGAAAATTGGTGCCATTGAACTCAACACAGGCTTACAAATATCGGGTGTGTTTACTGAGATGATTACCGATGAAGATAACCGTGTCGTCTTCTTTAAAACCGAAGGCCCCACTGCTTTAGCAAATCGAGAAAAGGAATTAATAGGTTTAGGTATAGAGGCGAATCCTAATGGTTTTAGCTCGCCAATTGGTAAATTAAAAGGCATTAGTCTAGCCATTGAAGATATGGGCCCTAGAGATTTAAAGGCTTATAATTTTTACGACGGAAAACGTATTGCTTTTGAATATGAAAGTGGGATTATTGTTGAAGGGCTCAATATTACAGGCATTAGAAATATCTATGGAAAACTGATTCTTATTGAATTTGAAGATTGCACGGTAACGTATAAAGATCGCGTTTTGTTTTCGCCCGAAGATGGTATTTTCCGTCTCGCCGTAGGCTCTACCATTGTCTCTGCTTTTGCAGGATCGGCAGATTATAGGTCTTACAATAATCTTTACCACGTATCACTTACCGAAACTAAGAAAATTGAAAAAAGTGCTGCGGTTTTAGAACTAGAGCGCTTATATTCTGAAATAAAAATACTGAGAACACAGAACTCTATTAGTACTAGAACCATAAAGAGAGTCTTTAATACGTTGAAGGAGAATTATCCGTTAGAATGGTTATTACTTATTGAATTGTACGAGCTACTGTACAAAACTGAAGAAACAGCTTTAAAAACAAGTATTATAACGCATTTAGAAACAATAAAACTAGCGAAACCTAAAGTCGCACATTTAATTGAAGATGGCTTGGCTTTAATAAATTAGTTACCCCCATATCATGCAGTACAAGAAAAGCATACTTATAGTAGCTGTTTTTATTGGATTTATACTATTTAAGAAAATAAACTCAACATTATTGAAAGGCATACTTATTGGCTTGATTACGAGTATTACTTTATCTTTTTTTGGCCACAATGTTCTCAAAGCCATTTCACTTCTAACTTTTGGAGCGCTAAGTCTAATCTTTTCCATTTATAGCTTAATTAACAAAAAATGGTTTGCTTAAATAATAGGTTTCTTTGCTTTCTTCTCATTTCTCTTCAAATCTATGCATTTACCATATGCTAATGAGTTAAGTTTATTCATAGTGATTCCTGTTTTATGCTATGTTCTTATTTTGAAAAAATGGAAATCTCACCTTAATGAACTATCAACTTTAACACTTCTTGTAGCTTACGGATTAGGTGAATTCCTTACATTGACCAGATTATAGTAAACTAATAAACCATTTTAAAACACTAAACACAATAACAAAACACTATGGGATTTTTAGACTTTATATTTGGAGCAAAAAAAAGAGAAGTCAAGTCTTTTTTAGACAACAATGCTGTTATTCTAGACGTGCGTTCGCAAAGGGAATGGGATAATGGGCATATTGAAAACGCTGTGCATATTCCTTTAGATGAATTAAATACACGCGTTCAAGAAGTAAAAGCACTAAACAAACCTATCATTACGTGTTGCGCCAGTGGTGTACGCTCGTCGAAAGCCGCAAAGTTTTTAAACTTAAATAATATTAGCGCTACCAATGGTGGCGGGTGGTTAGGTTTAAAAAGCAAACTATAAACTTAGCCCTTATAATGTGTTTTGAAACGCTTCTGGCGTTTCTATAATTGTTTCGTTGTATTGCAACGTCCAACCCAAGGAATGTGTTAAAATATAAAACTTAGAGAGCTCGCTAATTAGTCTGTTTTTAGCATTCGCTTTTAAATCGGAATTTTCAATCTTCTTCATTAAAGCATTATTAACGTTGTCTTTTATAGCATTATAGTCTTTTGCTTTAAACGGACTTAAAAAATCGGCTTGCACATCGTAATATTCAAAATCGGGGTGAATTTTAATTTCTTCTTTAGGGATGCTTAAAATGTATAGTATTTTATTCTCCTCATCTATTTTATATTCAATCTTGCTTAAATCGTAAGCCACAGTAACTTCTGCGTTAACAACAACTAATGCTTTTTTTTCTACATTAATAAAGTTTCCAAATAAAGCTTCGGACTTATTATAATTAAAAACCTGACTAAAATGACCTTCGGTAACGATCAATTTACCAACGTTTTTAAGTTGCTCTTGTATGAGTGCAGAATGTTCTTTTAAAATAATTTTATCTTCATTCTGGTCGCCACAATATTTAAAAGTAAGCACGACTACTAGCGTTATTACAACACCAAAAATTAAATTTCGCATAAAACCAAGATAAGAAAACTTCTAGATTCTACTCTAAAATGAGCACTAAAAAAACATCAGTAAACACGAAGTAATTAAAACTTGTAAGTTACTGATGCCTTAAATAAATTATGATTAATAGCAGTATAAACTTACAACTAATTGATAATCAAAAGTTAAAAAATCGACGAACTCACAATAAAATTGTTAAAAGGTTAAAATGAAGAAAATCTAATGTCATAAACTAAAAAAAACATCAATACAAAAGTGAATAACTTTACATACTGATGTTCCTAATTAATTAATAGCACTCTAAATGTACACTATAATTCTCCGCAATCAATAATTAATCGACGAACTGTTAATTAAGTTGATAAACACCAAAGTCTTCTCTAATAGTGCTTAAAAACGAAGGCCTAAAGACTGTAAATGAGTAATTTTTAGTTGTAAAGCTTGAAGAAATTTTAAATGCGCTTGAGAAGACGGGTTAAAAGGTTTGTGAATAAGTCCTTTTTGCACCGCGTCTACGTCTTTCATTATAGATACTACTTTTGGTGCAATCCAAGCCAATTGAAACTGCTCCCAAATATAGTTTACCGCCGTTTTATTAGGATGTAAAAGGTCTTCAGTATAAAAGCGGTAATCGCGAAGCTCGTCCGTCATAATTTCGAAAGACGGAAAATAGGATAAACCTTTATCTTTATAAGACACCTTTTTTAACACGTGATGAATCGCTGCAATTAAATGAGATTTACTGAGGGTGTTTTCAATAAAACCATCCTTTACATGTCGTACTGGAGAGACCGTAAAAATAAACTGAACACCTGGATTTACTGCTTTAACACTATCTATTATATGTTCCAGACTATTGGTAATCTCTGCGATACTTAATAAACGTTTCTCAAAGCTCTTTTGCGGTACTTTGTGGCAATTAGCGACTACAGTGTTTCTTTCTTTTAAAGCATACACCCAGGCCGTCCCTAAGGTGATTATAATATGAGAAGCCGCAGTAAGATTATTATTCGTTAATGCTATATTAGCGTTTAGAGTGTCTAATAGCTCTTCTTTTAAAGCACGACTTAATTTTGAATGCGCGTGGTAACATTGCCAGCGTTCATTATAATAAAAAACATCTTTCTCGGTATACACCTTTTGCTGAAGTGCATTATCAATAAGATTTTCAATTGCTTTAGGGTGAAATAGAATTCCGAATGGATTGGAAGTATTTTGAAATTTATAATAACTAAATTTTTCCGAAATATTTTCTGCAAAACAAGACCCAAATAGCAACACGTTAGACTTATAATCGATAGGATTATCTGATTTTTGTATTGGTATTTGGGTTTGAAGTTTCACTTTTAATTTATAGCTTTAAGCTACTGTATATAATTTTTAGCTTCATTAAGGGCTTGCTCAATTCCTGCAGGGTTTTTACCTCCAGCAGTTGCAAAGAACGGCTGGCCACCACCACCACCTTGAATAAGCTTTCCTAATTCGCGAACCACTTGCCCCGCATTAAGATTGCGCTCTTTAACCAATTCTTTAGAAATATAACAGGTTAACATAGCTTTATCTGCTTCGGCAGTTGCGAATAATAAGAATAAATTTTTATGTTTATTCCCTAATTCGAAAGCCACATCTTTAATTCCAGATGCATCTAAGTCTATTTTTTTAGCTAAAAACTGAATCCCGTTAATTTCGGTAAGTTCGTTCGCTAATTCGCCTTTTAAATTTTTAGCTTTATCTTTTAGTAAGCTTTCAATTTGTTTTTTTAACGACGTGTTTTCATCTTTTAAAGACTCTAAAGCTTTTACAGGCTCTTTGGCATTGTTAAGCAAGTCTTTCATTTCAAAAAACGCACGATTATTTTCAGAATAAAAGTCTTTTACCGCATCGTTTGTAATAGCTTCAATACGTCTAATCCCTGATGCTACAGCACCTTCTGAAACAATTTTAAAATGCCAGATATCGGCTGTGTTTTTTACGTGTGTCCCTCCACAAAGCTCCATAGATTGCCCAAAACGAATAGTTCGTACTGTATCGCCATACTTTTCTCCAAACAGAGCGACTGCTCCTTGCTCTAAGGCTATTTCCATTGGCACCGAGCGGTGTTCTTCTAAAGCTAACTTACCTTCAATTCTAGCATTCACGAAATCTTCAACATCGCGTAATTGCTCTGGTGTTACTTTTGAGAAATGAGAAAAATCGAATCGTAAATATTTAGAATGAACCGCACTACCCTTTTGTTCTACATGCAGGCCTAAGACCTCTCTTAAACCTTGGTGTAGTAAATGGGTTGCCGTATGGTTACATTCTGTACGAGAGCGTTGTTTCTCATCGACCACAGCTGTAAACGTTGTGTTTAAATCTGACGGTAAGTTTTTAGAAAAATGAATGATTACATTATTTTCTTTTTTAGTATCAAGAATGTAAATAACATCTCCTTTACTGTCTTCTAAATATCCTTTATCCCCAACTTGTCCGCCGCCTTCAGCGTAAAAAGGTGTTAAATTGAAAACTAATTGATACATCTCACCATCTTTTTTAGAGGTTACTTTTCTGTATCGCGTAAGTTTAACTTGTGCCTTTAGGTGGTCGTATCCTACAAATTCTTCAACGGCATCATCTATTAAAATAGTCCAATCTTCGGTAGACATTTCACTTGCTGCTCGAGAGCGTTGTTTTTGTTTTTGTAATTCTTCGTTAAATCCTTTTTCATCTAATTTCAATCCTTTTTCAGATAAAATTAAAGCGGTTAAATCTATTGGAAAACCATAAGTATCGTATAACTCGAAGGCTTTATCTCCAGAAACTTCCGTTCCTTTTGTGGTTTCAATAATTCTATCTAATAACACCAACCCTTGATCTAATGTTCTTAAAAAAGAGGTTTCTTCTTCTTTAATTACATTTTCTATTAATTGTTTTTGGCTTTTTATTTCTGGGAATGCCTCGCCCATTTTTTTACTTAATATGCTTACTAATCTATAAATAAACGGTTCTTTTTTATCTAAAAAGGTAAATCCGTAACGTACGGCACGACGTAAAATTCTACGAATCACATAACCTGCACCGGTGTTACTAGGCAATTGCCCATCGGCAATAGAAAATGCCACAGCACGAACGTGATCTGAAATGACACGAATAGCAATATCTATTTCTTCATCCTTACCATACTCTTTATCGGTTATGGTTTCAATTTCACGAATAATAGGTGTGAACACATCGGTATCGTAATTAGACTTCACGTCTTGTAAAACCATACATAAACGTTCGAACCCCATTCCTGTATCGATATGTTTGTTAGGTAAAGACTCTAAAGTCCCATCGGCCTTACGGTTATATTGCATAAATACCAAGTTCCAAATCTCTACCACTTGAGGGTGATCTTCGTTCACTAAATCTTTACCAGGAACTAATGCTTTCTCCTCTGGAGTACGGATATCGACATGTATTTCACTACACGGTCCGCAAGGGCCTTGCTCGCCCATTTCCCAAAAATTATCTTTTTTATTCCCCATTAAGATACGGTCTTCCGGAATAATTTCTTTCCAAAAATCGTAAGCCTCTTGGTCCATTTTTAAATTATCACCATCGGTGCTACCTTCAAAAACAGTAACATATAATATGTCTGGATCTATTTTGTAAACATCTATTAAAAGCTCCCAAGCCCACGCAATCGCCTCTTTTTTAAAGTAATCACCAAAACTCCAGTTGCCTAACATTTCAAATAACGTGTGGTGGTAAGTATCGTATCCTACTTCCTCCAAATCATTATGTTTACCAGATACACGCAAACATTTTTGCGAATCGGTTAAACGTGAGTTTTTTGGTTTTGCATTTCCTAAAAAGTATTCTTTAAAAGGTGCCATTCCCGAATTAACAAACATTAAGGTCGGGTCATCTTTTAAAACCATTGGTGCAGATGGCACAATACTGTGTTTTTTGTCTTCGAAAAAACGTAAATATGTAGAGCGAACGTCTTGAGATTTCATAATATATCTATTAATCTTACTTCTGTTAAATTACTATTAACAGTAAATTGTTTTTAGTTTTTCTCCCTTAATTTTATCGTTTTAATTTTAAGAGAGCGAATCTACAATTATACTATTATCAAAAATAATATGATAATATTTTTGTAGGTTTGTTCGTTTGCTAATCAATTAAACTCTTTTTTTAAATTGTTTAACAGTGCAAAAATAGTATAAATTAGACAATGAGTAAGGTAAAATATTATTATGATTCAGATACATTATCGTATCGCAAAATAGAACGTAAAAAAAGACGCACAATTAAGTACGTCATGTTTTTTCTGTTTGCCGCTGCATTGTTTGGTTTTGTGTTTGTTTTTATAGCGAGTCAGTACTTAGAATCCCCACGAGAGAAAGCGTTAAACCGCGAATTAAGCAATATGCAAATTCAGTTTAATTTGCTAAATAAAAAAATGGACGAAGCGGAAGCAGTACTTGCTAACGTAGAAGATAGGGACAATAATATTTACAGATTATATTTTGAAGCCAACCCTATTCCCGAAGAACAACGAAAAGCTGGTTTTGGTGGAGTCAATAGATATTCGAAATTACAAGGTTACGACAATTCTAAAATTATTATAGAAACAAGCAAGCGTTTAGATGTTTTACAAAAGCAAATTGTAGTACAATCGAAATCTTTAGATGAAATAGCTGTTTTAGCCGAAGACAAAGAAAAGTTTTTAGCTGCTATTCCTGCTATTCAACCTGTAAAAAACGAAGATTTAACTCGTATTGCATCAGGTTATGGGTATAGAACCGACCCTTTTACAAAAGCGAGAAAGTTTCATTATGGTATGGATTTCACCGCACCTCGAGGCACTCCTATTTATGCTACTGGAGATGGCGTTGTGTTTAGAGCCGATAATAATGCAACGGGATATGGAAACCACATTAGAATAGATCACGGCCACGGTTACACCTCATTATATGCTCATATGTATAAGTATAATGTAAAGAAAAACCAGAAGGTTCAACGTGGTGATATTATAGGTTTTGTAGGTAGTACTGGGCGCTCAGAAGCTCCGCATTTACACTATGAGATTTTTAAAGATGATGAACGCATCAACCCTATTAATTTTTACTACGGAAGTTTAACAGCCGAAGAGTTTAATAAACTTTTAGAACACGCTTCCTTAGAAAACCAATCTTTAGACTAATGCATATAGAACTTCCTGAAAAACGCTATTATGCGATTGGCGAAGTTGCCAAAGCCTTTAATGTCAACACCTCGTTAATTCGGTTTTGGGAGAAGGAATTTGATGTGTTAAAACCTAAAAAGAATGCGAAGGGAAATCGTAAGTTTACACCCGAAGATATCGAGCATTTAAAATTTATTTATCATCTTGTAAAAGAAAGAGGTTTTACGCTAGAAGGTGCTAAAACACACATAAAAGATGAACGCCGACAAACACTTTCTACTTATGAAATTATTAGTAAATTAGAGGGTGTTAAAAACGAACTAATCAAATTAAAAAACCAACTGTAACATACACGTTATATTTACTACTAATAAAACAAACACTTAAAACTAACTATTATGAAAAAATGGCTTATCCCCGTAATTATATTAGCTGTAATCGCTATAGGAGTATACTCTTGGGGAAAAAACTTTAATAATACTGCTGTCGATTTAAAAGAAACGGCAACAAAAACTTGGGGTAATGTAGAAAGTAGCTACCAACGTAGAAACGACCTTATTGGGAGTTTAGTAAAAACGGTTCAAGGGGCTGCCGATTTCGAAAAAAGCACTTTAGAAGCTGTTATTAATGCACGTTCTAAAGCGACTTCTGTAAACATCGATCCTTCGAATATTACGCCAGAGCAATTACAACAATTTAACCAAGCGCAAAGCGGATTAAGTAGCGCATTATCGCGTCTTTTAGTTACTGTAGAACGCTATCCAGACATTAAAGCGAACCAAAACTTTTTAGAGTTACAATCGCAGTTAGAAGGTACCGAAAACAGAATTAATGTTGCGAGAGACCGTTTTAACGAAGCGATCGAACCGTATAATAAACACGTTAAACGTTTCCCTAATTCTATTTTAGCAGGAATATTTAACTTCGACCCTATGGATTACTACAAAGCTGAAGCAGGAAGTGAAAAGGCTCCAGACGTAGATTTTGATTTTAAATAAGATATGCCAAATACAATTGAAGCTTTTTTAACACCAAGTGAAGAACAAGAGATTGTTGCTGCTATTCGCGTAGCCGAAAAACAAACCTCTGGAGAAATCCGTGTACATATTGAGAGCACTTCTAAAGACGCGATTGAAGATCGTGCTTTAGAAGTGTTTTCTGAATTAAAAATGTACAATACAGAACAGCGTAATGGTGTACTTATTTATGTTGCCGTAGACGATAGAAACTTCGCTATTTATGGCGATCAAGGTATTAACGCGGTTGTTAAAGACACCTTCTGGGACGACACGATACACAGCATACAAGTACATTTTAAAAACGGGAAGTTTAAACAAGGTTTAATCGATGGTATTTTAAAAGCAGGAGAGCAATTACAGGCGTATTTCCCTTGGGATGATACCGATAAAAATGAACTCTCAGACTCTATTTCTAAAGGCTAATAAACACTATGCTCCATTCTCTATCCAACAGATTAAACTTTAAATCGTTAAAAAAAAGCACACTATTCTTAGTCTTTGCTTTGTGTTCAATCTCACTCGCTTTTGGACAGTTTGAAATTCCTGAAAAACCAGCTTTAAAAGACGGCGGACAAACGAGTGTTTACGATTATTATAATTTATTATCGGCTACAGAGAAAAGCACGTTAGAAAATAAGCTTATTAAATATTCCGATACAACCTCTACACAAATTGTAGTAGCTATTATTGCCTCTACCGAAGGTGAATATATAAACTACCTGGGTGCAAATTGGGCTGAAAAATGGGGTATTGGAGACGCGAAAAAAGATAACGGTATTTTTATTTTATTGGCGCGAGACGATCGTAAAATAGGAATAAGCACCGGTAAAGGAACGGAACATTTAATGACCGATGCTATGTCTAGGCGTATTATAGAACTGGATGTTATTCCATTCTTTAAACGCAACGACTACTACGGCGGATTAAACCGCGGTGCAGACGCTATTTTTGAAGTTATGCAAGGCGAATATACCGGCACCAGACAATCGGGCTCTAAAGAAGGCTTTCCTGTTGGGCTTATGTTTTTCTTATTCATTGTATTCATCATCATATTGGCCTCTATTTCTAAAAACAGAAGAGGCGGAGGCGGTGATGGTAATGGAGGGAACTTTACCAATAGGCCTAGTATTCTAGACGCTATTATTTTAAGTAACGCAGGACGTGGCGGATTTGGCGGCGGATTCGGCGGTAGTTCTGGCGGTGGTTTCGGTGGCGGAGGCGGCTTTGGTGGCGGCTTTGGCGGTGGTAGCTTTGGTGGTGGTGGAGCTTCTGGAGGTTGGTAAGACAATCGTGGTTTTAAAAATTAAACCTTAGCTTTCGGTTAATACATAATCATATAATTTATTCATACACCTATTAAAGATCACACTCCTTAAATCTAAGCCGTGCTATTAAAAACTATTTTACCAATACTCATCGTGTCATTAGTTATAACTTTTCTTTATGCTGCTTCTAAAAAGACACCAAAGGAAGATGGATTAGGGAATATCCTTTTACAACTACCAAAACTATATTATATTCTTGGTATTTTTGTCGTAATAGGTGGAATAGGATTACTAATATATGCCTTTGTTTTCGCAAATGAAGACGATAAGATCTTAGCTACTATTTCTAGTATAACTGCCGTGCTAGCAGGCTCTATATTATTTGCCAAAGGTTATATTTCGAACCTTAAAGTTACCGATTTTGAAATTATAGAAACCACTATGTTTGGCCATCGAAAAGCAATACAATGGAATGAGATTAAAGATCTTTCTTTTGGAAAAGTAAGTCTCGAGCTAAAAATAACGAGCCATTCCACGCATATTAAAGCGCATATGCATTTAATTGGTTTTCAAGAACTACTAACTAAACTGGAAGAAAAAACAGGAAAGACAAAAACTCAAATTGGAATTCCGAATTAAGAAATACAACACACAAAATCACATAAAAAAAATCAGCACTATTAAGTGCTGATTTTTTTTATTTAAAATTTAAGACGGTTTCTAAAAGGCGTCATTTCGTCAATTCTCTAAACTAATCGCGCTATTCTTTTATAAACTCTTAATATGTAAAGTAGAATTATTTCTTTCTTAAATAAACGCTAATTGGCACTCCTTTAAAATCAAAAATCTCTCTTAATTTATTCTCTAAAAATCGTTTGTACGGATCTCTTACGTATTGTGGTAAGTTACAAAAGAATGCAAATTGCGGTTGCGGTGTTGGCAACTGCATAATGTATTTAATTTTAACGAATTTCCCTTTGTATGCTGGCGGTGGGTAATTCTCTATAATTGGTAATAAGGTTTCGTTAAGAACGCTAGTTTTAATTTTTTTAGTTCGGTTTTGATAAACTTCAACTGCTGTTTCTATAGCTTTATAGATACGTTGTTTAGTTAAAACAGATATAAAAACAATTGGCACATCTGAAAAAGGCTCCATTTGCTTACGGATTACTTTCTCGAATTCGATCGTTGTTTTGTGGTCTTTCTCTACTAAATCCCATTTATTAACTAAAATCACAATTCCTTTTCTGTTTCTTTGTGCTAACCAAAAGATGTTTTGTACTTGCCCATCAAAGCCACGTGTTGCGTCTAAAACAATTAAACAAACATCACTATGCTCGATAGCTCTAACACTTCGCATTACCGAGTAAAACTCTAAATCTTCTTTAACTTTAGATTTCTTACGAATTCCGGCAGTATCAACTAAATTAAAATCGAAACCAAAACGGTTGTAAGTTGTATCTATAGAATCTCTGGTTGTTCCAGCAATATCTGTTACGATATAACGATCTTTTCCAATAAGTGCATTTATAAATGAAGATTTTCCTGCATTTGGTCTTCCTACTACAGCAAAACGCGGTAAAGCTTCAACCTCTTCGTCCTCTTCCTGCTCTACATTTTCAGGAAGCACTTTTACTAAAGCGTCCAATAAATCTCCTGTACCACTTCCGTTTATACTAGCAATAGTAAAGTATTCTCCTAATCCTAAAGAGTAGAATTCTACAGCGTCTTCGGCACGTTTATTATTATCAACTTTATTAACTACTAAAAATACTGGCTTTTTAACTTTGCGCAATAATTCGGCAACCTCTTCGTCCATACCTGTTACACCAGACTCTACGTCTACCATAAAAATAATAACATCGGCTTCTTCGATTGCTAATACTACTTGTTTATCGATTTCAGCTTCAAAGACATCATCACTTCCTTTAACATAACCACCGGTATCAATTAAAGAAAACTCTTTACCATTCCAATCGCTTTTTCCATAGTGACGATCTCTTGTTACACCACTAACGGCGTCAACAATTGCTTCACGTCGTTGAATTAATCGATTAAAAAACGTAGATTTCCCTACATTTGGTCTTCCTACTATAGCTACTATATTACTCATATTTCCAAATTATTTTGCAAAGGTAGTGTTTTGGTGTTAAGAAAAAATACTATTTTAATCTCATTATTAAAAGATTATGAATAAAAATATAAACGATGTGGTTTTACGTCCGCGTTTCAAAATGCAATTAAGCACTGACAACACCTCTGTTTTAGAAGTTTTTGAGGCCATGAGCCATCAAAAATCAGAATTTATTGTTTCTCGGGTAGACGACCACGTTTTTATTAAATTACCTAAAGCGAAGCAGCAATTTTGGTCGCCACAGTTGCATTTAGAAATAAATGAGATTGATGATAACAACAGCCAGTTGTATGGTTTATTTGGCCCAAACCCTACAGTATGGACCCTATTTATGTTCTTACATTTTGCGGTGGCCGGTTTATTTATAGCTTTCGCTATATGGGCCTATGCTAACGCCACCTTAAATACAAATTACCAATTGCAAATTGGGGGTATGCTTTTTATGGTTGTCGTGTGGTTTGTACTTTATTTTGCTGGAAGCCTAAGTAAATCATCTCATCAAGCAGAAATGAATGCACTTTATCGTTTTATGCAAGACGCGTTAAAAACAAATACATAAACACGTTTACTTATTATAACCAAAGCGTTTTAACTGTGATGTATTTGAACGCCAGTTTTTATTCACTTTAACGTACAGTTCTAAATGAATTTGTTTGCCAAAAAATTTCTGTAAGTCTTTTCTAGCTTCCACTCCAACCCGTTTTAAGGCGCTACCTTTATGCCCGATTATAATACCTTTTTGTGTTTCGCGCTCCACCATAATTATTGAGCGTACACGAATAATTTCTTCTTCTTCAAAAAACTCTTCAGTGTCAATTTCAACAGCATAAGGAATTTCTTTTTTGTAGTGCATTAAAATTTTCTCTCTAATCGTTTCATTAATAAAGAAACGCTCTGGCTTATCTGTTAACTGGTCTTTAGGATAAAAAGCAGGAGACTCCGGAAGTAGTTCAATTATTTTATCGAAAACTTCTTTGACGTTAAACCCTTCTAAAGCTGAAATTGCAATAATTTCTGCATTCGGCACTTTTTCTGCCCAAAGCTGAACTTGCTCTTCTAGCTCCTCTTGATTAGATTTATCAATCTTATTAAGTAATAATAAAACAGGGATTTTAGCATTGATGATTTTATTGAAAAACGATTCATCTTTCAATTCTTTTTCACCAATTTCAACCATATAAATAAGTAAATCGGCATCTTCGAAAGCAGATTTTACAAAATCCATCATCGACGCTTGAAGTTGGTATGCAGGTTTTATAATACCTGGCGTATCACTTAAAATCACCTGAAAATCTTCACCATTAACAATTCCTAAAATTCTATGACGTGTTGTTTGCGCCTTAGAGGTGATAATCGATAATTTTTCGCCTACGAAGGCATTCATTAAAGTAGATTTCCCAACATTAGGATTTCCAATAATATTTACAAAACCAGCTTTATGCATACTTTTTATTTTTTTTTACAAAGATACTGTTATTACACAAGGTACGAAAAGAAAAAGAAGCGCCGAATTTTAAAAAGTAACGGCCTTAATTTTTTTCCATAACCCTTTTAATATGAAAGCAAAAATAATAGTCGACAGCGTTAAAAGCATCGCTTTTGTGTACCGCCCATAAATCCAATATCCTGTTGCAAACAAAGCGCTGTACACGGCTACACACCCTACAAGCGTAGCTAAAATACCCGATGGCACATTCCAGCTTCCACTGGTAAGCACAGAGATATCTTTACCTTCTTGTTTACTTTTCGCGATAACTTTAGACCACCCTGGTCCTCCCGGCTGTATTCTTTTACAGAAATCGAATAAGGTAGCATTCGTTTCTGGAGGCGTTAAGAACGTTACTAATAGCCACGATAAGGTCGTGACTAATACTATAAAAGGATAAGTCATCCAACTTGGCATTAACCCTTCCACTTCTACTCCTGTTAATATGTTTGTGCCACCAAATAGCAAATCGCCAAGACTTGTAAAGCTTATTAATATTGAAATAATACCCGAAACTACCATCGCCGAAATTTCACTCCATGCGTTAATACGCCACCAAAACCAACGCAAAATAAAGATAAGTCCCGTTCCTGCTCCAAACATTAAAATAATATTGAATAACTGCAAAGCATTAGTTAGTACTAAAGCTAAAGCGGCAGAAACTACCATTAATAATACGGTAGATAAACGCCCAATATTTACTAGTTCCTTTTCGGAAGCATCAGACTTTATATGTTGTTTATAAAAATCGTTAACAATATAAGACGACCCCCAATTTAGATGTGTAGAAATTGTAGACATATAAGCAGCAATTAATGAGGTTAAAACGATTCCTAGAAGTCCGTTTGGCAATTTAGTTAGCATAGCAGAATAGGCTAAATCGTGCCCCAGTTTATCCTCTGCAATATTAGGAAATGCAGCGTGAATACTTGCAATATCTGGATAGACAACTAGCGACGCTAAAGCGACTAAAATCCATGGCCACGGACGTAAAGCATAGTGTAAAATATTAAAAAAGAAAGTTGCCCCTATGGCATGGTTTTCATTTTTAGCTGCGAGCATACGTTGTGCAATATACCCACCACCTCCAGGCTCTGCACCAGGATACCACGCGCTCCACCACTGTACAGCCAACGGAATTATTAAAAGGGTAATTAACGCTTCGGTATCTGTAAAAGAAGGTAAAATATCCAGTTTATTAACTACATTTTCATTTTCCATTAATGCCGTTAAACCACCAACTTCCGGTAGGTTTACACAATAATAAGCTGCCGCAATACCACCAAACATCGCGACAAAAAAGAGAATAAAATCGGTATAAACAACACCTTTAAAACCACCAACAGTACTAAAGATAACGGTTACAATACCACCTATAAAAATAGTCTGTAAAGGCGTAAGCCCCAACATTACTTGTCCGATTTTTATCGCCGCCAAGGTAACAGCTGCCATAGCTAAAACATTAAAAACGACACCTAAATAAACGGCTCTAAAGGCTCTTAAAAAACGTGCTGGTTTACCACCATAACGTAATTCGTAAAATTCGATATCTGTATTTACACCAGATTTCCGCCAGAGTTTAGCATATACAAAAACCGTTAAAAGGCCTGTAATTAAAAAAGCCCACCACACCCAGTTGCCACTCACACCTTTATCGCGGACAATATCTGTAACTAGATTTGGAGTATCGGTAGAAAATGTTGTAGCCACCATAGACACCCCCAGCAACCACCAAGGCATTGTACGGCCAGATAAAAAATATTCATTTGTACTTTTTCCCGATTTTTTTGAAACGATAAACCCTATGGTAAGAGTCACTATAAAAAAACCAATTATGAAAGCATAATCGTAGGCATTCAATGAAATCATATAAACTAAATATTTGCTGAGTGTTTTTTAAAAACAATTTTGATAAGGAAGCCTTATACTAAAGACTTCTTTTTTACGGAAGCAATATAACTACTTTTTAAGTTTTATAATTTATATTTACATAGCAAAATTTACAATGAAAGAAATAAATATTACCGCTAAGGATACGGAAGAAACAATACGGCAGATTCAAAACGCTATTGGAGGGTCTATAGAAAGTCGTTGGGGCGAACTTATTTTAACAATAGACAATGCGGTGGCTAGTGGTACAATCCGTTGTATTATTTTTGAATGGGGTGGCAGCTATTTACATTATGACATTACTTTTTTTGAAGACATTGTTTTAAAAAAAGATACGTCGTGCTATAACCCTATTTCTTTTATTTATTGCCTGAACGGACATTTTAAACACCGTTTTAATCATGAAGACAATTATAAGGCTCTTGAGCAATTTCAGTCGGTGATTATGACTAGTAAAGATGGTGGTTTTAGTACTGAATATTACCCTAAAGACGTTAAATTAGAAGTTAATTTTATTCTTATTAGTAGACTTAAGTTTATAAATAAACGCTTAAATGACGCTTCACTTTTAAATAAAAACCTTTACGCAGTATTTCACGATACCGACCACGAAAATGTGTTTTCTTATTTTGGAACCTATAATTTAAAACTAGCCGATCACATCATTAAGTTTAAAAAAATTAAACAAAAAGGAATGCTTAAAATTCTCCTTATAGAAGGACAAGTGTACCAGGTGTTATCGCTGCATATGCAACAGCACAATAAAGCCGTAAATAACAAATCTATTTCGAAATCTTTAAACAAAAGCGAATTAAAAACCATACGAAATCTTGGTAACACTATTTCTAAGGACGTTTCTTTCGATTATTCTTTAGAGCAGTTATCTCTAGATTCTGGATTACCACAAGCCAAACTTCAAGAGGGATTTAAACTGCTATACACGCGAACAGTAACCGAATACATTAGACACGTAAGGCTTGAAAAAGCAAGAGATTTAATAAATACAAGTGATTTAAATATTTCGGAAATTGTTTACACTATAGGTTTTAGTAGCAGAAGTTACTTCTCTAAAATTTTTAAAAAGAAATATAAAATAAGCCCGAGTGAATTTCAGAAAAACAAACGTGGCACCTTTTAAACTTCCAAGTTAGCTCGCTTTCAAGGTGTAGTGGCTAAATTCATTTTTCTGATTTGTAATGGCTTTAATATTTTCTATTACTGACGTTGCGTCTAACCATATCGACCTCTGCTCCTCCTTTATAATTAAAGGCATTTTTAGAGGTAATGGCAAATTGGTGACTAGACTTTCCTTTTCCTTAGTGTTTATAATAGCACACGTAATAAACCCATCGTTGGTTACATTATAAACCCCTGCTAAACTAAACGGCTTTCTATCTTTATCCTGAATTAAGACCGTTTGCAACTCTCCTTCTTGTAAATACGTTACGTAAACTCCTGTAACCAAAATTAAACAGCGTCGTTTAGAATAAGAGTCCTTAAAAAGCGACTGCGTATCGAGATCGATAACATTTACAAACAATGTATTGAGTGACTTTTGAAATGTTTTCCAATCGTTTTCGTACTTGTCTGGTAAAAGCCCCCAGATACCCA
This sequence comes from Bizionia sp., assembly GCA_018067115.1. Taxonomy (GTDB): domain Bacteria; phylum Bacteroidota; class Bacteroidia; order Flavobacteriales; family Flavobacteriaceae; genus Bizionia. The sequence goes on from JAGPVI010000004.1 coordinate 22,001, forward strand.
ATAAAATATCTTGCTGCTTTTCGGACGTTATAATAGGAAGCGTTGTTTCTTTTGTGCCATCAATTGTTTTATAGGTTCTATACGCATTCGGAAAACGAAAACGCCGCTTAAAAGTATTTTCGATAGTGTCCCTTGAGGCATCAATTGATAATTTATAATTCATAATTATTTCTTTTAGTGACTTTATAAAAATAACATGATGAAGTGAGCCGTGGTTGTTCTAATAAAACAATATTTAACTGTATCACGAAATCCAAAACAGTGCTATGACCCGTATATAAAATCGATAATTATGTTAATTTATAATAACAGATAGTTCTTTTTAGTTAAAATACTGTGAAAAACGTAATGATTTACGAAATGAGCAAAGGAACGGATGAAATGAGCAAAAAGACCTTATGAGTTGAGTATAGATTTGTAGTATACAACAATTAATCTTTTCTGAAATTTCAGTAAAAGTATAAATCGAAGACAGATTTATTAACCTTAAATTCAAACCATTATGTTACGTTGGACAATTACATTTATTATTATAGCCATTATAGCTGGAGTTTTAGGCTTCGGAGGAATTGCAGGAGCATCTGCAGGAATTGCAAAAGTACTATTCTTCATTTTCATAGTTCTTTTTATCCTTTCTTTAATAAAAGGATCGATGAAGTAAACTTTAAAAAGTCAGCCAAAACAAACCAAAATTTTAAAAACCACAACTTATGAAAACGACACTTTTAACATTAGCATTACTTTTTAGTCTTAGCGTGTTTACCTCTTGTAGAGAAGAAAAATCTCCAGATGAGAAAATTGAAGCCGCAATGGATGATATAAGTGAAGACATTGAAGACGCATCTGATGATGTGCAAGATGCCGTAGAGGATGTACAAGATGAAATTGAAGAGGAAGCTGAAGAAATGAATAAAGATTAATAATAGGAACAATCCTATTTTAATTAATTATTAACGTAAAAAAACAACCTAATGAAGAAGATATTTTTTATAATAACTTTAGTGTTTGGCTCGTATACTTTCGCACAGACCAAACCCGTAGATAAAATGGAAACTACTCAAATTAAAACTGAAACCGTTAATGAAAACGGTGCTTTGGTAACAAAGAAAGTAAAAGTAGTAACCAAAAAAGAGCAAGAAGTTAGAACGGCTCCTTTAAAACCAGGAGAGATTGACGCACCAATGATAGAAACGCCTACAAAAGTGACTAAAACTATTAGTGTTGATACTAACAATAACGATCATTTCGAAAATGTTTCGAAAATTAGTTATTACACTTTTAACAACCAGACTTACGGATTTAAATCTACCAATTCGGGGTTTGTTGTAAGTCATACAAGCGATACTACAGAGGGTATATTTGGAACTGCTAGACGTACTCAAAATAACAAAGTTTATGTTATTACAATGAGTGATTATTCTGGGGTTGGATATTTTAACCCAGAGAATGATTTCGTGATCGAATATTACGATAGCGATAAAGGAATAATGCAACAACGTTCGTTTAAACAAACAAAGTTTTAAAACACGTTTAATTTTATAAACAGAAGATGCTTCATATTTATGAAGCATTTTTTTATACTATTTTTTCACTTATAACTCCCAACCAATTGTTGTACGAATACTATAATCGTCGTACGATGCTCCTTCAACCGGTCTATTATCGTAATTATAATTAAACCCTAGCTTGACGAATAAATCTAAAGGCAAATCGTATTTAAGATCGGTTTTAAAATCGGTTCTTACCCTTCCCTCCTCGGTTAAACTTGGGTATGCCGTAATACCAGACACCAAACTTAGGTCATTAAAATCGAATAAATTAACCTCTAAAGCAGCAAATGCTTCAGCACTATTTCTGCTTTGGTTTAAGATTTCATCATATTTTTCATTATTCCACGCCACCCCCAAAGCTCCAGCAATATACATACGGTTACTATGCACAAAATACTTACCAAACCCTAACTTATTTGTAATTCTGAGCTTTAATCTCTGCTCGCTATTAGAAAGAAATTCGGATTGAAAAATCAAAAAATTATCGCGTTTTAAGAAGTAATTAAAAGATAGTTCTCCATATGTTCTTTGAATTTCTTCAACCTCATCTTGATTACTACGCACAGAATTAAACGTTGCTCCAACACTAAAAAAATCTGAGGTATACCCCAAAGTGCTCGCCACCGACAACTGACTTAAATTACTGGCTTTTGTGAAATTATAACCGAACGCTATAGAAGCATTTAATCGAGAAACAAAATCGTCTTTTACAGGTTTTATAAGCACAATATCACTAAGACTCATATTGCTTGCATTATCTGCTAAAACGAGTGCGTTATTAGCACTATTAGTCTGTAACTCACCTATTGTATAACGCTTACCATTGGTTGCTGTAATTAAAAACCTTTCTACACTTTTAATGGTTTTTACTTTTTTCCACTTTACTTTTAAATCACTGCTACTATAGGATGTTTTAATAGTTAATACGCCGCGATCCATTTTTTTTATCTCTCCAATAATTCGATCTCCATTTAACAGTACTAAAGTGTCATTTTGCGAAAAGACACCTAGCGAAAACAAAAAAGCAATACTAAATACTATGAATTTAAAAGTCATTTTAATCTTATTTGTTAAAAATAAAAAAAAG
>JAGPVI010000092.1 GCA_018067115.1 Bizionia sp.
TTGGAAATACTATTTTTTTTGTCTCTCCTTTGTTTAGGTTTTTCCAGCTCGAAATTTCAAAATGTATTTCTACAAAACCCGTTGTTGTTACGTTGTCAACATACTCACTTCCATAGGTGTTAACAATTGATGTTAAGGCGTTATTATGGCCAAAAATGAGTAAGGAGTTCACAGAATCATCACAAGCTTTAATAACGTTAAGAACGTCACTTCCCGAAAAATCGTACAAGGTTTCTATAAGTTTGAAATCTACCGAGTTTAAGCCCAAATTATCAATAAATATGTGTGCTGTTTCTTGTGTGCGTTTCGATGGACTACACAAAATAATTTGAGGATTTATGGCCCTTCCATTTAAGTAGTTAGAAACCAAATTTGCGTCCTTAATTCCACGTTGTTTTAATGGTCGATTTAGGTCTGAAACACCGTGCTCCCACGACGATTTTGAATGCCGAATGAGATATAGAGTTTTTATGTCTTTCATTGTATTATTTTATTTTATTTTTGTTAATTTACTGTTAACGTCAATTTAATCGGTTTTTTAGGTGATTTAACTTCTTTTTTTGTTTAATCAACTTAATCTCACCTCTTTTGTTATCGCTATTAGTATTACAGCCCAAATCAATAATTATACTTTGTTAAAGTGGATTAAATTAACCTATGCAAACTTTCCTCCGCATTAAAATAATATAATATTGAAGTTAATTTATTATTCATTAATGAATAAAATTAATATAATCATTTATTTGATTTATAATTATAAAAATTAGTAACAAGAAATACAAATTTCATAATATGAAAAAACTGCTCATTCTTTTAGTTGTTTTAAATGTAACATACAACAGCTATTCTCAAGGTCCGCTATTATTAAAACAATCTGAAATAGAAAACAGATCGTTCGTTTCAAAAAATAAATTAGAACCAGTTTTAAAATTGTATTACGATCAAGAAATAGGGGTTGCCTATTTTCAAAATGATGAGTTATTCTTTTTCAAGCCTGAAAATGGCATTAAAAAATTATATGTAAATAGTGCTGATTTAATGCGTTTAAATAAACCGTTTAGGTTTTCGGAATCTGTAGAAATGCTTTTAATAAAAGTAACCGACTTAGATTTCGATTTAGATCGCTTGGATTGCAAACAAATCTCCAACTTTAAGTCTTTAAAGTATGTGTTTTATATTATTGAAACAAAACAGGACACCATAAAGAAACTAGCAAAACCTAATTGTTTTTCTAATGCAATATTGCAATATATTAAAATAGAAATTCCCTCATAATACAATTTTATATGAAAAACGCTACTCATAAAAATTTTCATTACATTCTCATTCTCTTCATAGGGCTTTTCTGTGTAGGGAATTCTTTTGGTCAAGTAAGAAAAGACTTTACGCCTAGAGATTCCCAATATAGCCCAGGAAAAACAATCTATAATGTTCGTGGAGACTTTACAATGATTGGTAATACTAATCTTACTTTAAGTTCGTATGGAGATAATACTAACCATAGTAATAGTATGATCTATGTAGATATCGATAATGACGATTCTACATTTAACTCCTCTTCTGCAACTTTAAATCTCTCTAGTGAAAATGGTGCTAATCCAGACTGTTCTAATATTATTTATGCAGGTTTATATTGGACTGGTAGAAATAGCAATAGCTACAGTAATTTGCAAAGAAGGACTGTAAAATTTAAAACACCGGGACAATCCTCATATCAAACACTTGTTGCGAATACCAATGATATAAGATATCCTGGTGATAGCAATATGTTTGCTGGATATATAGAAGTCACTACTGAAGTTAAAGCCTCTGGCTCTAGCAAAGGAGAGTATTTTGTGGCAGACATAGCAACTTCTGAAGGAAACGGTGGTGGAACAGGATATTATGGTGGCTGGGGAATGGTTGTTGTCTATGAAAATTCTGAAATGAATTGGAGAGATATTACAGTTTTTGATGGCTATGCCTATGTTCAAGGAGGTAATGCTAGTCACGATTTTATGATAAATGGATTTAAAGCTGTCCAAAACGGAGACGTAAATGTTAAATTAGGAATGATGGCCGGTGAAGGAGATAGAAATATTTCTGGAGACTACTTCCAAATTAGAAATGCTAATAATTCTTCTTGGCAAACTTTAAGTCATTCTAATAATTCTCCTGTTAATTTCTTTAATTCCTCTATTTATACCGGTGGCAATGCTAGAAATCCTAATCTTTTAAATAACACAGGGCTAGACATTAGTATGTTTAATATTGATAATACGAACAATGATATTATAGCAAATAATCAGACTTCGGCAAGTTTTAAATATGGTTCAACCCAAGATACTTATATAATTTATAATGTAACTTTTTCTGTGGATGCCTACGTGCCAGAAACTAATGGTGTTTTAACTGCAAATACAGTAAACGATATTCCAAACCCTATTCCTTTAGAAGTAATACCAGGTGATGTGGTGCAATATGGTTTAGAAATTACAAATAACGGTACGGAAACTATTAATAACACAGTAATAACCTTGCCTATTCCCTATACTTCTACCTATCAACCTGGAAGTATTAGTTATTCTGTTAACCCTCCATTAAATCTAAATTCGGTACCTGTACCATACTTTGATGTCACTTTAGGGCCAACAGGCTCCATTATATGGGAAATTGGAGATTTACCACTACCGAATAATCCGGGTGATATTTTAGCTAATCTATCGTTTGATTTAGTTGCAACTACAGATTGTGCCTTATTAGTAAATGCTAATTGTGGTTCTAATGTATCCTTAACAGGTTCTATAAGCGGCGTTGGGGAAACATCACAAACATCTTTTAATCAACCGTTAATTCAAGGTTATCAAACCTCTGGAACTTGTATGGGCGAGCCCATACCTACTCCAACTGTAATACCTATAAATTCAACACAATTTGTTAATGACAATTGTGGCAGTTACACG
>JAGPVI010000102.1 GCA_018067115.1 Bizionia sp.
ACACGCGGAAAATATGGGTACGAAAAAATAATTACGGCGTTAGAGCAACAGGAAATTGATATTTTGGTAGGAACGCAGATGTTAACCAAAGGCTTAGATTTTAGAAATGTGAAATTAGTAGGTATAATGAATGCCGATAATTTGATTAATTTTCCAGATTTTAGAGCTCACGAGCGCAGTTTTCAACTGATGCTGCAAGTATCGGGTAGGGCTGGGCGTACCCAAAAGCGAGGAAAAGTTTTAATACAAACATATAATCCCCATCACAAAATTGTTCAGCAGGTTTCTACCAACGATTATAAGGGAATGTTCGAAGAGCAACTGCAAGACCGTTATAATTTTAAATACCCTCCTTTTTATAGGTTAATAAAAATTACTATTCGCCATCGCGATTATGACCGTGTAGATATGGCTAGCGAGTGGTTTGCTAAATCGCTAAGGCAAGTGTTTAAAGCGAATATTTTAGGGCCAGAATACCCACCAGTATCTCGAATCCGTAATCAATACAATAAAAATATACTAATTAAAATTCCGCAGCAGCAATCGTTAAATAAAACGAAGGAAGCGATTAATAAAATTAATACAAGTTTTAATGCGGTTAAAAATTTTAGACCCGTTCGCGTTATTATTAACGTCGATAATTATTAGAGGCAAAGTGTTTTCGTAAAAAGAATAGGTACGTGGCCAACGACATAGTGCAGCGTTATTTTACAACACTAATTAATACAATCAAAAAACCCCACTCAGTGAGCAGGATTAATAGTGATGATAATTATATTGTAGTGTTGCTTAAATATTATTTAAAGCATCCACAAGTATAGTTTTTTTATTTCGGCTTAGTGGAATTTCGTAAGAGCCGACTTCTACATTTTTACTATTAAAGCGATCTACCTTATCTAGGTTTACGATGTAAGATTTGTGAATCCTTAAAAATTTACCTTCTGGTAATTCCTGTTCAAAAGCCTTCATTGTAGATAATACAACTAAAGAAGTGTCTTCGGTAACTAATTTTACATAATCTCCAAGCGCTTCAATCCATTTAATATCCTTAATATAAACTTTACGTTTTTTAAGGTTACTTTTTACAAAAATATGTTCCCCTTCAGCTTCAGTGTAATCAAGCTTAAGCTTATGTTGCTCTATCGCTTTGTCTACCGCTTGGTTAAAACGATCTTTGGTTATTGGCTTTTGTAAATAATCGGTAGCATCGTAATCAAAAGCTTTAAACGCATATTCTGTTTTTCCGGTTACGAAAACAATTTGCGGTTTGTTATTTAAAACATCCAATAATTCGAAGCCATTTAATACAGGCATTTCAATATCTAGAAATATAAGGTCTACTTTATGATTATTAAGTCCGTTTTTTGTTTCTAACGCACTACTATATTCAGAAATTAGGTTTAACGCCTTGTGGTTCTCAATTAGTTTGACAATAGACAGTCGTTGTATTGCTGAATCGTCAACTACTACACAATTTAAAGTCATAGCGATTTAATATTTGGGTTTAGTTATCGACAATAGTACAAAATTTACGGTTAAAAAACAAGAAACCTCGATTAACTGTTTTTTTTAACATAATGTTAACTCTGAAAAAAGTGTTATTATTTGTTTAAAATAATGTTGTGATATAGAATAATAATAAGTATTTTTGCACCCAATTTAACAATAAAATAGATTTTTATGAATCATTATGAAACTGTTTTCATCTTAAATCCCGTTTTATCTGAAACACAGATAAAGGAAACAGTACAGAAATACGAAGATTTTCTTGTTTCTAAAGGAGCTAAGATGGTATCAAAAGAAGATTGGGGCTTGAAAAAGTTAGCATACCCAATTCAAAACAAAAAAAGTGGATTTTATCACTTATTCGAGTACCAAGTAGAAGGAGAAGTAATTAATCCTTTAGAAATTGAGTTTAGACGTGATGAGCGTTTTATGCGTTACTTAACAGTTACTTTAGACAAGCATGCGATTTCGTGGGCTGAGAGAAGAAGAGCTAAATTAAAACAAAAAGCATAGTTATGGCATCTATAGAACAACAAGCAAAAGGAAAAAAAGAAGGAGAAATTAGATATTTAACTCCTTTAAATATAGAAACTAACAAAGCTAAGAAATACTGTCGTTTCAAAAAATCTGGTATTAAATACGTAGATTATAAAGATGCAGATTGGTTATTAGGCTTTATTAACGAACAAGGTAAAATTTTACCAAGACGTTTAACAGGAACTTCTTTAAAATACCAAAGAAAAGTATCTGTAGCAGTAAAAAGAGCGCGTCACTTAGCGTTATTACCTTACGTAACAGATTTATTAAAATAAAATACCAGTAACTATGGAACTTATATTAAAACAAGACGTTGAAAATTTAGGATTTAAAGACGATGTTGTAACGGTAAAGAACGGTTATGGTAGAAACTTTTTAATTCCTACAGGTCACGCTATTTTAGCTACATCTTCTGCAAAGAAAGTGTTAGCTGAAAACTTAAAGCAACGTGCCTATAAAGAAAAGAAAATAGTTGAAGAAGCTAACAAGGTTGCAGATGCACTTAAAGCTCTTGACATTAAAATCGCTTCTAAAGTTGGAGCAGGAGACAAATTATTTGGTTCTGTAAACAACATAGATGTTGCTGAAGCAATCGCTAAAGAAGGTCAAACAATAGAGAAAAAATTCATCAATGTTATTGGTGGAGCTGTAAAACGTACTGGTAAATACAATGCTATCATTCGTTTACACAGAGAAGTTACTGTTGACTTAGAATTTGAAGTTGTAGCAGCGCAAGCTTAATACAAAACACGAACAGATTTTATAATCTGATTTTTTAAATGCGCTTCTAAATTTTAGAAGCGCATTTTTTATACCAATTATTCTGGCTATCGTCACTTAAAAACCATAAAGTAATGAAGTATTTTTATTTAGTTTTATTAATTTTCGGTATGTTTTCGTGCAAAAATGAGCCGAAGTCTGCCAAAACGGAAACAATAGAAACAGAGGGTTTAAAACCGTCTGCTTTAATTGAAACTTTTAAATATAAAGAAAATGCTACGCCTATAATTAGTGTGCACAGAGGTGGTAAAGGTTTAAAAAACTATCCAGAAAACAGTTTAGAAACCTTAAAATATATTAACGATAGTATTTCTGCTATTTACGAAATAGATGTTGCTAAAACCAAGGACAATGTGCTGGTGCTTTTACACGACAATAGCCTAGATCGTACCTCTACAGGAGCTGGAAACCTTACCAATTATACCTATAACGAATTGTTAGATTTTAATCTTCAAGACGATTATGGTACAGTAACAAATTTTAAAATTCCGTTATTTTCTGATGTGCTTAAATGGGCAAAAACAAATAATGTAATACTAACAGTGGACATTAAAAAAAGTGTAGCCACTAAAGAAGTTGTAGACGCTATTAGAGCGGAAAGAGCAGAAGATGTTTGTATTATCATTACTTACGATATGCAGCAAGCGCTTACGGCATACAACCTAGCTCCAGATTTATTACTGTCGGTATCTGCAAGAAATGACAAAGAATTTAATTGGTTATTAAAATCTAAAATTCCAACTCAAAATATGTTTGCTTTTACGGGAACGCGCTTGTCGCCAGAGCAATTGTACACAGCAATACATACTAAAGGAATTAAAACTATTTTAGGAACATTAGGTAACTTAGATATGCAAGCCGAAACCAAAGGCGATAGTTTATATTCTTTTTGGCACCAAAAAGGAATTGATGTTTTTGCTACCGATAGACCTTTTGAGGCTGCTAAAGCTTTACAGCTTATAAAATAAGAGAACCCAAGATTAATATTAAGACGTAAAATAAAACGTAATAATTTTTTTAGATGAAATACGCAAGACTTACAAAAGAACAATTTGAAGAACTACATAAAGAATTTATTAATTTTTTAGCAACACAAACAATTACTGCTACAGAATGGGAAGAGCTAAAACGTAATAAGCCGGAAGTTGCCGAGCTAGAGTTAGACGTTTTTAGCGATTTAGTTTGGGAAGGTGTTTTAAATCAAGCAAAATATTTAGAGCATATTTCTCCTCAAAGTATTCATTTATTTGCTTTAAATGAAGACCAAATGCACCTTATAGGTATTAAGTTAAAAGGCGATATCGATGTTACTACTTCAGAGGGGTTTAATTGGTTACGCGATAATTTAATGGACGAAAGTGTAGAGTTTGTACAAGCGCACAAAGCGTATTCTAAAGATGAGAATTTAGATAAGTTTACATTAATTCAACAAGGCGCTACAATTACAAAAGGCGAGTTGTACAATTATATGTTTAAAATTATCAATTAAAAAAAGTCTAATAAAAAACGATTATTTTTGTGGTGTTTAAACGTGTATAAGTTCATTATTCTTTAAAGGATAGAACTTATTGCTTTTTAACTCATAACTAATCAAATAAAAGATCCTGTTTATAAGGAAGGTAATATGGCACAGAAACCGAGTATACCAAAAGGTACAAGAGATTTTAATCCAGAGCAAGTTGCTAAAAGAAACTATATT
>JAGPVI010000113.1 GCA_018067115.1 Bizionia sp.
CGGCGATAATATTTCAAGAAATCTACTAACTGTTTTAGAATTCAAGTTTCCCGTTAAATACTTAACTTTGTCCTTTGTAGTAAACACTTTAGATCCGGCATCTGTAAAAATGTACCCCTTTGGACTATATCGCACAGAAAACGAACTCGAACTAATTTTTGACCAAGAGATCCCTTCTTTAAAATATGAATGTTGGTTTTTTAAGACCCAAACTTCAATTAGCTTATCCCATTTCTCATCAGAAAAATCTTTAGCATATTCAGCTTTTCTATATTTTTCTTTAACGACCGTTTTAAGAGACTGCCCATCATTTTCAAAATTCACAACAAAAATATCATTCCCGTACCATTTTTTAAATTCTCCGCCTTTATTAATGGGAAACCATTTGTATTCAGAAGTAATAGCTTCTAGTTTTTCTAAATTTAAACCCAATTTATTCTGAGAAATTTCTCTCCAATCTCTTATAAATCGAGCATTATTAGTTGTAGTCAGACCCTGCATTGGAGAAACTTGTTTACCTAATATATCTGAATCTTGAAATACAGATAATGTCTTATCACTTGCCCAATATCCAATTGGAGAACTAGGGATTTTATCAAAATCTCTTTGATTAGCCTTATAAAACCATCCACAATTTTTATTTCGTATAGCTTCTAATGTTTTTGGTGCTTGGTTTTGTGAACCTTTAAACTCACTTAAACGTATATAGCTTCCTTTTGCGTTTTCAATATACAATCGTCTTAGTGTAAACGTGCAAATAGGAACAGTTGCTCCATCAAAACCAGAATATTCTAATTGAATAAGATTATTTATAAAGTTCTTTGTGATTATTTCATTTCTAAGTTTTTCATAACTAGAAATAAACATCCATACAAAAGGTGTCATATACCCTGTTAGACCATCGCCATCACATAAGTCTAAACAACGCAAAATAAAAGTAGCAAAAAGGTCAGATTTAGTTTCTGGATAATTGGTTTCTACATATTGTTTTAAGCTACCTTCCATTCTAGAAGAACTGATATACGGCGGGTTAGTTACAACACAATCATAACGTTGACCTAACAATTTATATAGCTTATAAACATCTCTTTGCCGCTCTGCAAAGAGTGAATTTTCTTCTATTTTAAATTTTTCAAGATCTTTTGGATCAATTTCTATTAATGAACCTATTGCAGTTGCATTTTTGAATTTATCATCAAATTCAAAATCTTGATAAAACGAAATGTTAGTTTCAATATGATCCTTAGCGACTGTTCGTAAAAAACGACGCTGTTTTTGACGACCTTTCATTAATAAAACAAAAGATGCTATTTGGGCAGCTCTACGATCTATATCTACCCCAAATAAATTTTTGGTAATGATTAAAGCCGGTATTTCAGAGGGATTGTAACCTTCTTCTTCATAGATTTTATAAAATACATCAAAGGCATACGACAAAATATGTCCTGAACCAACACAGGGCTCAAAGAATTTAATTTCCTCAATACTTTTAGATTCTCGTTTACTTAATTTACCTGTATAGGTTGGCTTAATGTAAAACTCTAACGTATCAATTACTTTAGAATCTGGACGAATTTCTGACCACACTTGCCCTAAAGTATTGTCTACCATATATTGTACAATCCATTTAGGCGTAAACAATTGTGAAGCTGGTGCTAATTCATTTTTAGTGTATTTCTTCTTTGAGCTAATTAACTTTTCATTTAAAGCAGAAATATAAAACTGATACAACCAACCTAGTATTTCAACTTCTTCACAATCTTCAGTTTGCATTCCAACTCTAATATCTTCGATAATAGAAAAACTAGAAATTAAATCGTCTGGCAATAACAGCTCTGCATAATCATCTATCTTTTCAAATAGAAAAGGAAAAACGTTATTTAAATGATTACAAGCACCCACTAATAAAGCTGCGTAGGCTTCATTCTGTGCATCTGCACTCGGTATTCTGCCATCCAACACATCGTAAATACGCTGTTGTTGTACCGGTAATTCTTTTGGGATGTTACCTTGTTTTGCTTCTTGTAAAATAGCGGGTAATGTGCCACCTTTTATAGGACTCACAACTGATATGCCTAACGGCTCATAGCCATTAACATCCATAAAACGCAGCGCGACAAAACGGTTAAACCACGTATAAGCCACGGTATCTATTACGTCTGTTTTAGAGGTTTTATTGATGGCTTCCTGTAACTTTTTTAAATGGCCTGCTTTTTCACGCAAGACAACGCTATCACTGGTTAATACCTTCTCTAATTTAGCACCTATTTGGTCTATGAGTTTTATACGAGCTTCTTGTGCAAAGCGTTTTAGTTGGTTGGTGTTCATTTATTTTTATCTGTTTTTAAAGTCCAATAGCCTCCGAATGTTGGGCTTCCAACACGTTCTATAACGTTAGCTTCTTTAAGTTTTGTTAAGTAGGTTTCCACAGTTCTATCGCTTACCCCTATCGTTTTTGCTGCATCTTTTGCAGTTGTCTTTTTATCAAAAATGATATGTAATAGTAAGACAACTGTGTTATTTCCGAAGAGTTTCCGAAGTGTTTCCGAAGAGTCTCCGAAGAGTCTCCGAAATGTTCAGAAGTATATTGAACAAAACTGTTAAAGTTATTTTCCAATAACTCCATAACATACGCTATGTCAGCAGGTTCTTTTTTAAGTTCGTTTTGAAGTCTCTCTAAAACCGCTACGAACTGTTTCTGAACTGTTTCCGAAGTTTCTTTTGTATCCTCCTGCGATTTCGTGTATAGTTTTAAAATAGTAGCATCAAAACTAATGTCGTATTCGGGTGCTGTATTGTTATACGTTTTCCAGTTTGCTTCTATACGGTCAAAACCATAGCCAGCATTTTCTGCAAGCCGCACCATTCTAAATAATTTGGTAATGAGTGGATTGCGTGGCAGGGATAAATCTTTTGCTTTTAACTCTTCAATTGGTTTAGGCAATCCGCCAGGGTTATAAAACTCAATATGGTTTGTAAAGATGCGTATGCGTGAGTGAGCAGGCGCAAAGTAATCGGCGTGCATTAGCATATTCACCAATGCTTCACGTATGGCTTTAAGTCCAGGCGAGAGTTCTTGGCCAAAACCTTGATCTGTTAATTGAAATTCAACATCAACCTCAGGCTTTAAACGTTTAAAACATTCAAAATAATAATCCCAAAGGTTTTCAAATTCACCTAAGCGAAAACTATAGTTTGATGTTGCTTCGGAAATGGATTTTCCTTCTATTTCTAAAAGATCAATTCTAAAATCCGGAAAATGTTTTTCTATAGTATCTCGCTTTCCTAAAAACAAAAGTCCCGAGTAGGTGAGTTGCTCATTGTCCAGAATACGCAGTTTTGAAAGAAAAACATCTTCATCAAAACGATTGTAGCTCACATCTGGATTAAAGCGCGCCATATAATCTCGATATTGCTTGAGTGATGTAGGGTCTATGTCTTCTTTAGATGTATTGGGTGCGAGTTTAGATGTTTTTGTACCGAAAGATTGATCTCTATAAAAAGCATCTATTTCATTTTTACGCGCTTTTTGATCACTACTTGATCTGCGAATAAACGTATTGGTTTGCGTATTGTAATACACAGGTTTTTGAGCCGAAACAGGAATGTAAAATGCCAGAACCGTTTTGCCATCAATGACGTAGCGCTGCTGTTTTGTATCTACAAACACATTAAATTTCTCACCTCGAAGGGTATTTAAAAAGTCCTGTTCTATTTTCTCGGGATTTGTAACGCCTTGAATTTCAAAGTTATTACCAATTTCTTTAATCCCAAAAACTAGCCAGCCCCCCGAAGTATTTGAAAAAGCACTCACAGTTTCCCAACAAGACTTGGGTACGGCAGCCTTCGCTTCCTTAACCTCAAAATCTTCCCATTCCAGATCGTTTAATTTTGCTATGAGTTCCTCTTTGGTCATCTACTTTAAGTTGATCTTAATATTTTCATTAATACGCTTTAAAAAAGCTTCTCGAAGTGCTTCTACATAATCGTTTACGTCTTCTTCAGATACTAATTCATTCTTAACATAATCGACGTGAATCTGCGATTGTCTTATATATTTTGCAACAGGTTCTGCAACTTTACCTTCTTCTTTTTTAGGTGCAGCCATATTGGCCATAAGATTTAATGCGTCCGTATGAATTTGAGATAACTCTTGTTTAGATTGTCGGATGTTTGCTATAAAGCGCTCATTTGCTACCGCATTTTTTTTGTCGCTTAAAATTTTTACAACATTCAATTGCTGATCTGTATCTAGTGTTTTAAAAGCAGGGCGATTATTTATATCGGCTATATATTCTTCTGCGGTATCTATAAAACTGGTCTTTTCTTGTCTTATAAGTTCCAATACTTTTTTAGACAATTCATCTTTCGCCGCTTTTGCTAATTGCACACCACTACCTTTGTAAGGTGTATTACTAGCTACTAGCGTTTTGAGCGTGTCTAATTCGTCACTTTGTATATAATCAAAGTTTGCTGTATTCCCTTCTAATAAGGTTTTAACATCGTCATAAATATTACGTTGTTCCCCATTCATAAACCTTTGAATAGGCGAGAGCAAATCTTCTTTAGTATCTAATAGGGCATCTTCAAATTCAGATACACTTGTAATGAAATAACTGTACTCTTTTTTAGACCAGCGGTCTAGCTTTTCTGAGAATGGTTCTAGACTTTTTAGAAAAGGATAAGATTGTTTGCGTGCCAGCAATTGATCTACATCTATTCGCATTTGTACTAATTTATCTTTAAAAGCAACTGCTACATCTTTTGCTTCACGCAACGGGCAACTTACATCAAAAGCATCTTTAAAAACTTCTTTTAATTTTTTTACGGCAGTAGCATCAAATGTAGCTTGTGGATCAAGAATGGTATTACCGTGAAAAGAGCTATTTAATAATGCGTTTAAAAAAGAATCATTTTCTAGCAAATTAGAATCCTGCTTTGCTTCAATTTTACCCCGTTTATAAAGCTTTGCGGTTATCGTCCAGATGGCATTAGGATACCAACCATATGGTTTTTTAATGAACGTGTTTTTTAAATCATTCAACGTTGTGCGGTCACTGCGTTTTTTCCGTTTTAAAATTTCACTCAAAATTTCACCTTCCGCCTCAGACATTGTGGTGTCATCATCTGTAAAGAGAGCATCTGGTGCAGTATGAACGGTATTTTTCACAGTATCCTCTGAAAAAGCAACTCCTTTTAACATTCGTAAATTAGGATAGACAACAGCTACTAATTTTTGGAAGGCATTAATAACTTTTGTCTTACCATCGTTAGATGCTGTCATTTCTAGCTTACCACCATTTACGTAAACTTTAGATTCCCCTAAAGCTTTGTTTGCCATAAGAATTAAATTCTTCTTGCGTGTCACGTTTTGCATTGACTTTTCTTGAAGAATACGAGCTACTTGAGGTCTGGTTCCAGAACCTCTATTTTGCATCTCATATTTGGCTGTTTTAATATACATTCTAACATCTCGCATAAAGGTTGCGTTAGATGCTAGTACGAGCTTCATTCCTGTACTTCCCATAGTTTGGGATTGTATGAAGGCTTCGTTTTCATAATCTTGATAATTATCTGTTATAATTTCAATTTCCAGCTCTTTCTCACGACCAAAGAAACTACCATCAATTTTACTCGTAAAATCATAATCCTGTTTGTTCTCCAGGTACTTAATTTTATTATCTCTTATGATTTCATCAAAGAGAATTTCTTTAAGTAGTTGTGTAATAGCTTGCTCATCAATATCTGTATTCTTTATTTCTTCTTCAACATCCTTTTCATCATCGGTTAAGAATTCAAAAATATCGCCGTTACGCTGCACATAACTTTGATTTTCCAGAATAGTTAAAGCGGTATCAATGTTTGTTTCGTGTGCTTTAAGATCTACATTAATGTCATCTATCATCAACACCGAAATATTTCGTTTTGTAGTTTTAAAGTTCCCGAAGTATTTTACTAGAAACAACGCTTTAAGCACTTTAATCGCGAAACGATCGTCAAGTTGTTTTTCAGCAAGAATAATAGACTGTTGTATTTCACCACGTAGTTCATTACGAATGCCTTCAAACATTAAATCGAAACTTACCAATGCATTACCATCCCGTTCTTCAATAGCTCGTATAACTTGTTGGAATACCCCAAGCATAGAACGTTCTCCTACCGAAGCGTGTTTTCCTTGAAAAGCATTATGGTTGGATAAGGCAATTCTACATTGTTGAAACAAATCGAATTGATACGGTACAAATGGAAATTTATTGGCGTAATCGGCATTGTCTTTATATCCCTTAAACTGAACGCCAGCTTCTGAAAAAGAAAGTAAAGATTTTAAGTGAGGTCCATTCTTTTTATAAGCTTTGGTTAACTCGTCTTGTGCTTTATCATTTTTATCTAACAGACGTTTCTCAATTACTTCATCCACATTAGCAGAGGTCAGTGGTACTTTTATCTTGAAACGTGCCTGAATGCGAGAAAAGTCATTTTGCTGACTTTTATTCATATCGCCTACCACAGTTTCCATATCCTCCTGAGAAGTCACTAAAATCCAAGAATTACCTTTTGTTTTTGTAGCTAATGTTTCTGCTATAGTCTGTAAATTAAGCATCAACTTTGTGTTGTCGCTAATGTATTGACCTACTTCATCTACAAAGAAATTCAATCGAAAACCTTTAGGCTTAGAATCGATATAGATTTTTACACGATTACAAAAATCTTCAATAGACTGTTTATTTCTATCTTCTAATTCATCAAGAATATTTTCGTATTTCTCAGGACTTTCATTAAAAACAGTCGCTAAAATATCTTTTACTTCTAAAACAAAGTATTCTAATCGGTCAATTTCCCAAGTAACACCTTTTACTTTTTCATATTCCGCTTTAAAAGCGTCATACTTTCCTTTGCCATCTAGCCACATTTCAAATTCTGCAACGTGCGGTTGAAAACCATAGTAGCCTAAATGGTCATAAAAAACCTTATAGAACACTGATAGAATAGCATTGGCATCTTCCTTACTAGTAATCTGTGCTTGCTGGTCTATATTGAATAATACTGATTCTGAAGGTATGCGTGTTGCGTTTAGGATATCACCTTTAAGCATTGCATCATTCTCTACTTTTTCTGCGAACAGTTCACCAGACTTCCAACCATCGTGTTCTTTGTTTTCGAGTACATAAGACAATATTTTTAATAAGTGAGACTTACCACTTCCGAAGAAACCAGAGATCCATACGCCATTTGCCCCAGCATAGTCGTTATAAGCTTGAAAGAAATCTCTAACTTTTTTTCCTATCTCATTGGTAACAACGTACTCGGTTACTTCTGTAGAAATGTTATCGCGGTCGTCTGCTTTTATTACCGTTTCTATGGAACGGTCTATAGGTTTTTCAAAATATTTTTTAATCATAGTTTAGCTTCTATTTTGTCCATATTAAATGCGCGGTAATAATTATCATCTTTCAACAAACCAAAAAGGTTTAAGGTATGTCCGTTATAATCTCCAGGAAAGAAAGCTACGGTTGGTGCTTCCTTTGCAATATTTTGAAGGTTGTTAAGTACATTGTGAGAACGTATAAATGGAAATACTAAGCCTATTCCTGTTAGGAAATACACCTTTGCATTATTAGATTCTATTTTTTGTTTTATTAGTGGCATCAAAACTTGATGCATATTTAGAGAAGATTGTAAAGCGCTTAAAAACTTATCTTTCGATTTAGATTTTTCAACTTTAAACATTCGCTCCATTCCACCTTTAGCTTCCAAAATCTCACAAACAAGATGGTAAAGGTTTAATTCTAAAATGGGTACTCCTTGATTCTCTAATTTCTTTTTCAGAAGTAGAACTTCTTCTTTACAACGAAGCTCATCTTCAGCTTTATATGTTGAAATGAAAAAGGGTATTTCTCCCCCTAGTGATTCCTTATTTAAAAAATTTTTAGAAGAAATAACATTAAATAAGTGCTCAAATTTCTGTGTAGTACTACTCATTGTTATGCTTTTAAATTTTCAATATCAAAATCACTTAATAAGAAAACTTTGAATAGTTCAGTATTATCGTCGAGAATCGCTTTCCTTGTTTCAGATTCTAGAATTTGTGGATTTATCATTTTCTCTTTAATGTTATTTATTAGACCTGCTTGCTCCAATATTTTAAAAGTGACTTGCTTTACTTTCTTTTGAGTTACTTCTGTTAGTTTATCCATTTCCGGATGATATTCCGCCTTTCTACGAAAGAAGGAAATATAATCTCCTTCGGTTATTTCATAATCATACACGAGATACTTTTCCCGAATCACTTCAACAATAAAATCACGTATGAATTCGAAATATTTACAGACCGCAAGAAATGCTATTTCATTTTGAACTTTGAAACTCGCATTGAGTAAGTGTCTTTTTTGAGTGTCAGTGAGCACTTCAAGCCATTTACTCATTTCATTATAATAACGCTTCCCTGTAGTTTTTTTTCCGTTTCCTAAAACAGCATCTATATC